>CAXBFT010000099.1:0-7604 GCA_963974945.1 uncultured Alphaproteobacteria bacterium | reverse complement strand
GGATCGGGTAAAACTCTGGCGGCAGCAAAATTTGCGGCACGTGGGGCGATCAACGGCCTGAATATCGGTGTGGTATCAACCGATACAGTGCGCGCCGGAGGCGTAGAACAACTCCAAGCCTTTACAAATTTGCTCAAAATAGACCTTAAAAAAGCGCAATCCCCCAGTGACCTGCGTAGTATCGTGACTGATTTATCTCATCAAACCGATCAAATCGTCATTGATACATCCGGCCTGAACCCCTTCAGTAAAGATGATGTCCGTGTCTTAGCCAAAATTATTGGTGCCTATGATGTGCGCCCCGTTTTTGTAATGCCCGCAGGCATAGATGCCGATGAAGCAGGCGAAATGGCGAGGGTCTTTGCCGCTATTGGTGCGCAAGACATTCTTCCCACTCGCGTTGATATTGCTCGCCGTCTGGGCAGCCTTCTTTCCGCCGCGCATCAAGGGGGCATGAATTTCTCTGATGTCAGTGACACACCGAAAGTCGCGCAAGGGCTTACGCCGCTTTCACCACAAGGACTTGCACAATTATTTATGCCACGACTGTATAAATCCAAAAAAACTGGTATAGTGAATTCTAGCCCGCTTAGCGCAGAATCACATAGCGGCGTTACCAAACGAACAGGAACACAACAATGACAGAAAAGTCAGCACGTTTAGCACAACCCATCACATCAAGCGCAGGCTTTAAAAGAGGCGCAAATATCATCGCTGTGGGCAGTGGTAAAGGCGGCGTTGGTAAAACTTGGTTCTCTATTACTTTGGCGCACGCACTTACAAAAATGGGTAAACGCGTTCTGTTATTTGACGGTGATCTTGGCCTTGCCAATGTCGACGTACAGCTTGGCATGATGCCAAAGCGCGATTTAAACGATGTTATTCGCGGCCGTTTAGGCATGGATAAAGTTGTACAAACCTATGAAGATGGTGGCTTTGACATTGTTGCCGGACGCTCCGGTCAGGCTTCTCTTTCCGCGCTTCCAAGCCAACGCTTAGCGATATTACGAGATCAACTTTTAGAAGTTTCCGCCGATTATGACGTTGTTATCGCCGATTTGGGTGCGGGCGTTGATCGTACAGTGCGTATGCTTTCTGCTACCGCAAGCTGCACCCTCTTAATTACCACGGATGAACCGACCTCCCTTACCGATGCTTATGCATTTATTAAATTGGGTAATGCCGCGGGAATGTCGAAGAACATCAAAATTATCGTAAATATGGCAAGTAGTGCGAATGAAGGCGAAAAGACCTACAAGACCATTTTAAAAGCATGTGAAAACTTTCTACGTCTTTCTCCACCTTTGGCAGGTATGATCCGCGCCGATCGCAAGGTAAAGGAAACAATCCGTAGCCAAACACCAATCCTGACACGATCACCTAATGCGGATGCCGCAATTGATGTGGAAAAAATCGCGCGTTTGGTTTGGAAAGATATTGAAAACGGACAGCGCCGCGCCGCAACCGCATAAAGTTTTATCCCATCAAATAATTCATTTTTTATTCTGCATTTTGCGGTAAACTCTTTATTATGAGTGATACAGCATCGATCAACGTCGTAACAACACCAAATATTCAGGGGCAAAAAGCGCCTGATAACAGCGTGAATGTTAAAATTATCGAAGCACCACAAAATCTGGAACGCTCCGCACAAAAGCTAAGCGGTGTCATTATAAGAACAGAGAGCAACGGCACACTCACCATTAAAACGGAATATGGGATCATTAAGGCCGATATTGACGGACAAATTACCCTTAAAAACGGTGCACCGATTGATATTAGGTTGGATGGAAACCTTCCTCCGCAAAGCGCAATCCTCCGCGCCCTGCCGTTCACCCTACAACCGCCAAATGACGTGCCTATAATTCAAGCGCAGCCAATCCCCGCGGCAACAACTTTGCAAACGCTTATCACCGATCAAACTCTGGTGCAGCTTTCAGTTTTGCCCTCGACCTTAACACAAGTAATAAGCGCGCCTTTTTTAATCGCTGAGGATTACACCCTCACGCCGCTTACGCCCTTTTTAACATTAAATGAAATAAATAACGCGCCCATTATTGCGCCGCAAAACTCACAAATCACGCCAAGCGAAATCAACTCGCCGCCCGTCTTGCCAAGCTCCGCCGCCCCAGAAGAAACAATTTTATCCCCCCCTATCACTAAAATTCCGTTTAAAACGCTGGCGGCTTATCTTATATCCAACCCGTTGCAAACACCAATAACCCTATCGGATATGACTTTATCCGCAGATGTGCAAAAGCAATCCTTCATACAAGAAGCGCGCATCCTTAGCACAGATCCGCCCCGTATTCATATGAACACGGACGAGCATCCGCCAAGCCTGCTTCGCACTGATATAGGCAAGATTGAGGCGCGTCTAGAAGGATTTACTGCAGAAAAACATTTACCCATTTTGAAAATCACAAATGAACAGGCGCAAGAGATTTTCTATGCCATGAATACACCAATCAAAGATGCACCAATTGGCACGCAAATTACCCTAGAAATCACCAAGCAAACAACTGCAAACCAAATCATGTGGCAACCAATTAGCGCGCCCCTTCTGTTCACGCCCGATATTTGGACCACTTTGCAAGATATTCACCAGACATTAAACCAAGCCGCACCGCAAATTGCCCAAGCGATGAGCAACATAATCCCAAATGCCTCTACCCCCGCGCAACTAGGCAATAGCGCCATGTTCTTCTTGGCCGCGATGCGCACAGGCGATGTGCAGGGGTGGCTAGGCGAAAAGGCGAGCGAGACCATAAAAAGCGCAGGAAAAGGCGATCTTCTCACCCGATTGGGACAAGAATTTTCTACAATTTCACGGATGAGTTCGGAAAGCACAAATCAGGATTGGCGCACGCTCAACCTGCCGCTTATGTGGCAAAATGATATTCACAAAACGCTTATCCATTATCGAAAAGAACACGGGCAAGATCATGGGGACAACCAAAGCACAAAATCACAGACGCGCTTTATTATGAATTTATCCCTAACCCAAATCGGTAAAATCCAGATTGACGGCCTATTTCGAGAGCAAGCAAGCGATTTAAAACGCCTTGACCTGATCCTACGCAGTGAGGATAGCTTTTCCTCTGCCATGAAAACCGAAATGCGCCGCCTTTATACCGACGCTCTATCAGAAACCCAAATCACCGGCGAGTTATCATTCCAAGATAAACCGGAATATTGGGTACATATCGCCAAAAACACAAAACCCGATTATTCGGCAGATATTTAATCCTACTCCTCGCCCTTACGGCGGAAAGCATCCAAAGCAATTTCATCGAGCATATCCGATTCCTTTTTATCCATTTCGGCCAAAAGCTCCGCCTTGCGGCGTTCATCTATAATTTCAATTTTCTTCATTTCGGCAAAGGCATTGCGCATTTCATCTTGCGCGAAACGAATATGATGCTCCAGCTGCTCTCGCGCTAAATCAATACGCTCTATCTGTTCTTTCACCTGATCCGCATAGGGTTGAAAAAACCGCAACATCTCAACGTTAAGCTCATTTGTCTTTTCCGTCTCTATTGCAAGCTGCGTTTCAAGAGAATCACGCTTATCCTTAAGTTCTTGCGCATGCGTATAAAGCGCTGCCAAAGCCTTTTGCTTTTGCTCTATATCATGCTTACGCACACGAATTAATGGGTCAAGTTCAGTCATAATGGCACTATACCTTGAATTACCCGTCTTCTATAGTGACTTTTTTATTGACATAATGTTCAGTTACCCTGATAGTGCAAAAAAATTTAATAAAGGTGATAGCGCAGATGAGCAACAGAATCATAGACACAAAAAAAATTGAAATCCTGGGTACAGATGTAACGCAGATATTCCGCGATAATAACGGTCTGCCACAACAAGAATTCTCAGTTCAAAATGGTAATAATCTAGAACCTATTTTCACACAAAAAATAACCGCAGCGCCACAAAATGCAAATACAGCATATTCGATAGTAAGCCATAGCGATCTTCACGCATTGGGAAACAGCTTGGCAAGTATCCATTTAAAAAATGTAGTTCAAGATATTAAAGACAATCACGCATGGAATGGCATTGAACAAGAGGGTGGAATAATCAAAACCTCAGTCAATGGTGAAGCACTTACGCTTTAAACACTGGTTTTGCCAAATTAATTTTGCTTTTGCGCCCAATCATAATATCTTTGGGCGCATTATCTACCCCGCATCATAAGCAATGCCAAGAATATCAGCCAATATAGCGAAGCCCTCGTCAATACTGGTACGTTCGTCTTTATTCTGGCTCAAAAACGCCTCAATGTCAGGATAAATCAAAATTGCCTCATCAACGGATAAATCACTTCCTTTACGATACGCACCAAGCCGTATTAATTCAGACATATCTTCATAAGTGGTTATCACCTGCTTCGCGCGACGAAGAATGGCATTTTGCTCTGGCGTAATTGCACCGGGCAATGACCGCGAAACTGATTTTAAAACATTAATCGCAGGGTATCGCCCGCGGTCAGCAATGGCGCGCTCCATAACAATATGCCCGTCGACAATACCACGCACCGCGTCAGATATAGGCTCATTATGATCATCACCTTCAACCAGAACGGAAAACAGCCCCGTAATAGATCCCTGCCCCGGAGCGCCCGGCCCCGCGCGCTCTAAAAGACGTGCCAACTCACCAAATGTTGTCGGCGGATAGCCCTTGGAGGTTGGCGGTTCACCCGCGCTTAGACCAATCTCACGCTGCGCCATCGCAAAACGGGTAAGCGAATCAATCAAGCACAAAACCTGCTTACCCTGATTGCGAAAATATTCGGCCAAAGCCATGGTGGTATAGGCCGCCTGCCTGCGCATCAATGCGGGTTCATCCCCCGTTGCCACAACGACAACCGATCGCGCCAAACCATCAACGCCCAAATCATCCTCTAAAAATTCCTGAACCTCGCGTCCGCGTTCCCCCACCAACCCGATAATAGAGACATCGGCCTCTGTATAACGCGCCATCATGGAGAGCAAAACTGATTTCCCTACGCCCGAGCCAGAGAAAATCCCCATACGTTGCCCACGGCAGGTCGCAAGAAAGGTATTAACCGGACGTACACCTAAATCAAGCTGCGCCCCTAATCTTTGACGGGAATGTGGTAAAGGCGGCTTATTCTTAAGCAACATCGCATCTATTCCATTAGACAGTGCCCCCTTACCGTCAATCGGTTCGGCCATACCGTTAATCACACGCCCCAGCCATTTTTCTGATGGAAATATAGACGGCGCGCTGCGTTGAATAATCGCCCGACAACCAAGGCCAATTCCATCTAACGTACCAAAGGGCATTAACAGGGCTTGAGAATCACGAAAACCAATAACCTCACACGGTATATCGACATCATCTGATGGACGCAAATGCACCATAGAGCCAATCGTAAGCCCCTCACCAAAGCCTGAAATTTCAACCAAAAGACCAAGGATTTTAGTTACACGACCATAAACCTCACACTCAGGTAGTGAGGAAATAGCGGTTTCAACCTGTTGACAAAGACGATCCATAGCCCAAACTATAATCCAGTTCGCATAGCATGGCTATAGAAATACCAGCACCAAACCGCGCACATCCACTGAAAACATATCCTAAAGGGGTAACTATATTCAAATAAATTGATATATATCATGAAACAGTTTGTTAACCTTTTTAATATTTGTTAATATATTAATCACAGTATTCTAGTGGCAGGGCTGCACTTCACGCAGCGTTGAAAGTTAAAAGGGAGAATCCATGCGCGTTCTATTAGTCGAAGATGACAGCTCAACCGCCAAAAGCATTGAGCTTATGCTAAAATCAGAAGGGTATATTATTGATACCACAGACCTTGGCGAAGATGGCCTGGATTTGGGAAAAATCTATGATTACGATATTATCATTCTGGATTTAATGTTGCCCGATATGGATGGCTATGATGTGCTTAAGGCATTCCGCGCGGCGAAAATTGAAACACCGATCCTTATCCTCTCCGGCCTGACGGAGCTTGATAACAAGCTCAAAGGCCTAGGGTTTGGCGCAGATGATTACCTGACAAAACCCTTTGATAAGCGTGAGCTTGTTGCCCGTATTCAGGCAATTGTTCGTCGCTCTCAAGGACATGCACATAGCATTATCGAAACAGGAAACATCAAGGTAAACCTTGATTCACGCACTGTTGAAGCTGCAGGTAAACCACTTCACCTCACCGGCAAAGAATACGGAATTATTGAGCTCTTATCTTTGCGTAAAGGCTCGACACTGACCAAAGAAATGTTCTTGAACCACCTTTATGGTGGTATGGACGAACCCGAGGCCAAAATCATTGACGTATTTATCTGTAAATTGCGCAAAAAACTTGCCGATGCAACGGATGGTTCGAACTATATCGAAACTGTTTGGGGGCGCGGCTATGTTTTGCGTGATCCTAGCACAGACAAAAAAGCGGCGAATGGCTAAAAGCACCTAACCCTATGTTTTTAAAAGAATTAACACCCCTTCTTGACATGCATTTATGAGGGGGTGTATTATATGAAAAATAAAACGTAACAGGTGATATTATGAGCAATAAAAGATTAGAAATCCTTCCAGAAATTTTGAAAAACTTGGAGAGCACAAAACCTTTAGGTAGAGAGACCAGCTTAACAGATCCTGAAAGCACTAGCGCGCGATTCCTTCGAAATTTAGATACCGCATGCAATGTCAGCGGAAATGAAAATATTATCAAACTCAGCTTACAAAGAATGGCTATCGAAAATAGAGACCTTAATCTATCTCCTGCTCTTGATATTTTACGGAAGAACAAAGATTTCTATCCAAATATTTCGGACAACATAATAGATTATATAGAAAATACATCCAGAGCCCCATCAGGTGCTACTCCACCCACATTCTTTGCACTACAAGGCAAACTAGAGCAAGCGAGTAGAGATGCTTTTTTACAGTCTACCGACTACAGAGAAGGCTCGTCCTCACTTAATAGAGGAATAGGCAAGATAAAGTTCAGCTTGACCTCCGCCTTCGGCAACAAGGACAACTTGCAGATACCGTCTCCAGAAACCCTTGAAATGTAAAAACAGAACTAAAAAGCACGAAATTTCTCGTGCTTTTTCATTTCCATTATGGGCTTTTTGCTCTACACTCCCGCCTCATGATGAACATGATTAAAAACAACCTCGCCAACATTTTAACGGTTGCAAGACTCTTTCTGCTCCCCCTTATTATCGCCCTATTTTTTGTGGAAGATACATGGGGCGGGTTTGCGGTTTGGCTATGCCTGTTTATTTACATCATTGGCGCAATAACAGATTTCTTTGACGGATACATAGCAAGAAAATTAAATCAAATCAGCGCATTCGGAACTTTTCTTGATCCTATATCTGACAAGATATATGTCGCCACCTTACTGATATTACTTGTTGCTTTTGAGCGCATTACAGACGTTGGCATCTTATTAGTCATTATCATTTTTGCGCGTGAATTTCTGATTTCAGGCTTGCGTGAATTCTTGGGGCCTAAAAATATTAAAATGCCCGTCAGCCTATTGGCAAAATGGAAAACCACAGCACAAATGCTCAGCATCGGTTTTTTAATTATCGGCAGCAACC
>CAXBFT010000098.1:0-7673 GCA_963974945.1 uncultured Alphaproteobacteria bacterium | reverse complement strand
ACCAAAAAATGATTATAAATGCACTATCTGAATTAAGTGAACAAAAAAATGTTCAAGTTCTCTTTACTACGCATAGTGCTAACCTCGTAAAAGAAATTCCTATACATTCGCTTCGCTTCATATCTAACGATTCTGATGGGAATATACGCATTGAATACGGAGATAATGAAGCTGTTATAGGGAATGTTATTGAAGATATGGGTACACTTCCTAATCCAAATGAAGCGGTCATAGAAAAAATAGTCAACACTTTAGGTATTTTACCAAACCCCTCTGACAAAGTTAGAGTGTTAATTTATGTTGAAGGAAACCACGATGTTAATGCCCTCAAACGGTATAGTCGTATTTTGCACGATGACGACAACAATATTCTTAACTTAGATGGGTCTGATAAAGTTGGGCTTAAGCACTACATTGAACAAAAACATTTAAGTGGTCTTGGTAAGCCAGAGGTACATATCTACGATAATGATGTTTCAGAGTACAGAACAGCTGTAACACGTATTAATGCAGAGAATAACCCAAAAAAAGCTGCCTATAATACTGAAAAACTTGAATTAGAGAGCTATCTGCACCATGAAGCTATAATAGAGGCTTATGCCGAAAATGGAACAACAGGCGTTACCTTAGAAGAGATTACAGATCAAATAGATGTGCCATTGGAAGTAGCGAAAAAAATAAATGAGACAGGGAACAATGATTGGAACACTTTGGATCCTGATAAAAAGAAAGACCTAGCCAGCAGAAAAAAGAAGCTTTTGAACACAAAAGCGGTTGAAAAAATGAATGTTAATCGAATTCGCGCAAGAGAAGGATATAATGAAATTCGGAGCTGGCTTATAAAAATAGAAGAAGTATCACGTTTAAATTAGTAGAATTATTATAACGAAGTCATTTGTCACGATAAAATAATTCATCAACCATAGTATCTTCATTTAATTCACCAGAATGTTCTCTAGCATCATTGACTTCGTCCAAGCGCTCATCTTCGTACATTGTAGAGTCTATGTTGGAATGTATTTTATCCTCAATGTCAAAATACTCCATAACATTACTAATTTCTTCATGAGTAAGCTTAAACTCACCAAATTTTTTTTCTAAGTATTCGTATAACGCATCATTGGCAAGATGAATTTCATCAGGTCGCATAAAATCATCTAATATGTAATCTTCTGAAACATACTCACCTATCGTCTCAGACCAACAATCGACCAGACCATCCTTGATATGTCTCCTTAATTCATCTTGCTGAGCTTTATCAGTAAAGTCAGAGTAATCTCTGTATCCAACAAAATCATTTAAAGCGATAAAGTCATCATGCTCCAAGCCTTTCTTTGAAGCTTCTTTAACAAATTTAAACATTATTAAGTTCATGTTTCCAGAAACTTGAAAATGTATTGCGATATCACCCAATACAGAACATGCATCATAGATATGTTCCTCATGAACAGGCATAAAACCTACTTTTTCTATTATATTGATTACCAAGGCAACAACATCATTACTAATAGACTTCTGATTATCTAAAATTAATTTTGCAAGCCGTATAAAATAAGTAGGGTTAGCCTCCAAAAAGACAGGGGTTATTTTCTTTTTCACTAAATTACACAAAATTTTCAAATACTCAGAATTACCAAGTTTTTTACTACTGTGAAGGCTTTCAAGGTTTTTCAAAGAACTAACAGAATTTAAGCAGGAATAGTATGCTGTTAAAGATTTGTAATCATTAAAAAAACGACTAAGAATAAAATCAGCAACTGATGGATTAAACAGGTTTATAATTGCGTTCTTGGGTTCAGAAGCAATAGTTCGTCCCAACATAGATCCAACAGATGCCTCTATCATCATCGCGTACTGACTGTTTGCGTTTGACTGAGTGATTAGGGCATCCTCAAAAGATCTCTCAAAAAACGACTCTTTCAAATCGTTTTCTTTCATTGAGCCCCCATTAAAGACAACCAGACAAACCGCAATGCGCATTAGATCATCAATTTGCTTATCAAATACATGAGCCCAAATTTTTTTAGGATCATCCAACGTTTCTTCAATATACTTCCAGTAAAGTTCAGGCTGTATGTCTGATAATCTAATGGGATCAGTGATAAAAGAGATCAGGCGGGGATTATAATTGCGGTGTTTGACGATTTTTAAATACCGTCTATCGACATAAAGCTCATCTATGTAATCTTCTGCGAGGTCGCCATACCAAATGTGATTATACAGAATCTGTGCTTTATCATAGATAGATAAAGACTGTATTGTTACTTCGTGTTCTTTGTCCTCAATTCTCTTTATTTTAAGCAGGTCTGCAATTAATTTCCCTTGTGTAAGGACTGTAGATCGAGATGTTAAAATAAACCTTTTTGTTTTGTCCCGTCCAACTCGTTCAATGAAATCCAGAACTCTGCTTTCTTTATGTCCTTCAATAGCCATTAAATAGTTTCGTCCTAAGAAATCATCAAAGTAGAAAATTTTCTTTTTATCTTTAGTGAACACATCCTCTGCTTCTGACAGGTCTTCGGCAATCACGCATAACTCATAACCATTTGCTATATGATAAAGCGCTAATTGGTCGGCGAGAGTAGTTTTACCAATGCCGGCTTCGCCTGTAATAATAACTGTATGTGTTTCATTTAACTTCTCAAGAGCTTTGTTGTGATTTTCGGTAATTACGTACGTCTTTGAATTTTCAATTATTTGCTCACGTTTTGTTTCGCTGCGACCTGTAAGTGCATGATTTAATATAGTCTCCAGAACTGTGGTACTTGCTATCCATAGCTTATAGTGTTTTTGTTCTATATCTTTATGTTGTGAAAGAAGGTCATTTAAATTTTCCTGCCCTAAAATATCATTTTCAGACTTAATATATGGAGAAAGGGCGTTTTTTATTTTCTTTTTATTTTCGCGTGATAATTCTAAAGAAGTCGCAAGTATGTATCTTTTAGGATTAAGTAGAATTATCTTAGGCAACTCTTTTTTCTTCATATGCTTGATAAGTGCCTGAACGCCAGATTTTGGCCAATGCTTGCTTTGTATTATAACTTCGTTATCACTGGCTGTAAAAAAGCGTCCATCAATACCACCATCTTTCCCAGCCTTGAATCTATCAATTCTGGTATTCTCTCTTTTGGATAAAAGGTCGTTAACCAAAACTTCGAACTCTTTATCATTTAAACTTCTGAAATCGTAATCTTGCAAAACACATATCTTTCTTAATGTTGCGGTCTCTCAATGGAGCTGCACTTGCGTTATTTTGGGAACTTTTAACACCAAAAATAACGTTATGTTAGTCACTGAACGCTTACTTGGTGGTAATACACTTATAAAAAGACAATTATTAACCATAGGATGTGTTTGTAAAGCTGTTTAACTATTATTTTTCAACTATTTATAAAAACGCATCCAAGGGCGTGCCCTTGGTTCTGGTTAAGCGGGAAAGCGCTTACGGCATCCAATCGGTGCACGGTTGGTCTTGATGAAACCATCATGGGGTTTTTAGGGGCAGCAGGAACGCTCCCCTGAATGGTGATTGAACATCCACATGTTCATGCATGGTTCGGTGCAGGTGGAGAGGTAATTTTCCAAGTCCTGCGAGTAGTAAAACGGCGATACGTTTTGATGGTTTTGAAGGGTGGAACGGATTGTGTTCCCATGCCCAAAACCATCCGCTAGAGGGATGAAACGGGAGAGCGCAGCGTCTCCCTTTCCAAGCGTGTTGTAGTACAACACACAGCTTGCGTTCAGTAGAAACTGCAAATTTCATGCAAATCTCTATCATCAAGGCATTAAACGAAACCTGTCCTCACTTTGCACAACCTGTCCCGCCCATGCCGCACCGCATCAACTGGTAAATTTAACTTGTCACATCAACGACAAGGAGAAGCATCGTGCAACCAGACATCAATAAATATTTACCCATGCTCGAAAACATGGATTTATCACGCGAAAAGAAAATTGAGCTTATCCACGATCTTTGGAACATCATGGAAAGCTTTGTGGATCGTGCCTATGGGATTCATCCCGACCAACAAACACAGAAGAAAAATCGCGTTTCTGATTTACAGGATTCCGCGAAAAGCATAAAATCCAATGATCACCAAAACACGCCGTTATTGCCGCCGCCAGCAGAAGGAGTCCGAAATCATGACACAACTTAGAAAAGCCGTCATTTATTGCCGCGTCTCCAGCCCTAAACAAGTCACCGAAGGTCACGGCCTGCAATCCCAAGAAACACGATGCCGCGAATACGCAAAGCACAAAGGCTACGAAGTCATAGACGTATTCATGGATGAAGGTATAACGGGCAAATTATTAGACCGCCCCAACATTCAAAAAATGCTGGTCTTTCTCAGGGCTTACAAAAAAGAAAATCTCGTTGTCATCATCGATGATATTAGCCGCCTCGCCAGAAACATCGAAACCCATATCAAACTCAGATCATCTATCTCAGAAGCAGGCGGCAAGCTCGAAAGCCCGTCCATTGAATTTGGGGATGATTCAGACAGTCGCCTTGTTGAGCATTTACTGGCCAGTGTTGCCGCTCACCAACGTGAGAAGAACACAGAGCAAGTTAAAAACAGAATGCGTGCAAGGCTTCTGAATGGCTATTGGGTATTCCATGCACCTGTTGGCTATAAATTCGAAAACAAACCCGCGCACGGCAAAATCATTGTTCCTAATGAGCCAGTCGCATCCATCGTTAAAGAAGCGCTTGAAGGCTTTGCATCGGGACGCTTTGCCACACAAGGCGAATTCAAAACATTCTTGGAAAGCAAACCTGCATTCCCCAACAAAAACAAAAAGGGCGAAGTCCATTTCAAAACCGTGAATGACATTTTGAAACGCCCCTTATATGCGGGGTATATCGATGTGCCGAATTGGGACATAAAGCTCCATCCCGCCAAGCATGAAGCACTTATAAGCTTTGAAACATGGAAGAGGATACAAAACCGCCTTGAGAACCAAAGCATGGCACCACGGCGCAAGGATATTCATGAGGACTTCCCATTGCGCGGATATGTCACATGCGGCAGTTGTGGCAAGCCTTACACCTCTTGCTGGTCAAAGGGCGTTGGCGGTAAATACGCTTATTATCTCTGCCAACAAAAAGAATGCCCCGATGGCGGGAAGTCTATCCCGAAGAAAGTCATTGAGGATGAGTTTGAAAAACTGCTGACTGAACTTACACCTTCACCTGATTTATTCTATACCGCTGCTGAGATATTCAGCACCCTGTGGGATCATCGTCGCGATAACGGCAAGGATGAAGTCACCTTCATGAAACGCGAGCTGTTACGCATAGAAAAACAAAGCGAGCATTTTATAAACCGTATCGCCGAAACGCAAAGTATTAACCTTATCGTGGCCTATGAGGGCAAGGTTGAGAAACTGGAAGAGGATAAGCTTTTGCTCAATGAAAAGATCAAAAATTGTGGTCGTCCGCTTGCAACCTTCGACGACACATTTCGAACTGCTATAAATTTCCTCGGAAACCCGCAGAGGCTATGGGAAACAGGCAAGCTTGATTATCAAAGATTAGTGCTAAAATTGGCATTTTCAGAGAGATTGCCATACGTGCGAAATGAGGGTTTTCGAACTCTCGCAAAGGCGCTTCCATTCTCGCTTATAGACCAGATTGTGGTGGGTGAGTATAAGATGGTGCGCCCGAAGAGATTCGAACTCCTGACCCCTTGATTCGTAGTCAAGTACTCTATCCAGCTGAGCTACGGGCGCACGTTCTTTAAATGTTGGGGGAAATTACTTCATATCTTTTTAGATTTCAAGAAGAAAATTTATAAAAATGCAGTGATACGTTTTTATTACCTTTTAACTCATGATAAGCAGGCGCAAATGATATAATATATCAATTATATCTTTACATTTTTATTGGTGTTACTATATAACATGTTAATTCAGGTTAGGTATGGAATAAAAAGTATGGCGCATATTAAAAGAGTGCAGGGCGTTTTTTCGTGGGTTGTGATCGCATCAGAGGTCAGTCATGTGTTTTGTTGTGTTTTGCCAAGCCTGTTTAGTGTTCTGACATTGCTTGTGGGGATGGGCTTAATCGGGGTGATGCCCTTTGGTTTTGATAAATTTCACAATGTGATGCATTCTTATGAAATTCCGTTAATGTTGATGTCCGGTTTGGTGGTGTTGATGGGATGGGGGTTGCATTATATTTCTCAGAAGATGGATTGCCATGATACGGGGTGTGGTCATGGAAAATGCACACAGAAGAAGAAAAAAACGGTCAATGTTCTTAAAGTTGCGACGGTTTTATTCTTGCTCAATGTATCAATCTATTTCATCTTTCATGTTGGTGCGCAGCAATATATTGAAAGCCATGCCACCGCGATACATGAGCATGACCGCCATCATTCTGACGAATAGACCTCCTCAGGATTAAATACTTGATCCGCATCTTTAAATTTTAATTTAGAAAAACTTTCTATTTCCCTATAAAAGCAAGATTTTCGGCCTGTATGGCATGCGCCTTCATGGCTTTGAACTTTGATCCAGATGCAATCTTGATCGCAATCCGTGCGTATTTCAGTGACTTTTTGAATATGGCCGCTGGTTGCCCCCTTATGCCAGAGTGCTTTGCGTGAGCGTGACCAGTAATGCGCCTCACCTGTTTCAATCGTTTTGCGTAAGGCTTCCTCATTCATAAAGGCAAACATCAAGACATCACCTGTTCTAACGCATGTGGCAATGCAGGGGATGAGGCATTTATCGTCAAATTTTGGAGTGAAGATGAGGGCTTCCTCTAGCTCTTTTTTGCTGCTCATAAGGCTTTGAACCTTTCTTCGATCGCATCCCAAAGCTCTGCTTCCAGACAGACACCGTTTAATGCGTTAATTTCCTGTAGCCCTGTAGGGGAGGTTACATTGATTTCTGTGAGGTAGTCCCCAATCACATCAATACCAACAAAGGTCAGACCACGCTTTTTAAGCTCCGGCCCGATTGTGTTGCATATTTCAATCTCACGCGGTGTCAGTTCTGATTTAACCGCCTGTCCGCCTACATGCAGATTAGAGCGCGACTCATTTTCCGCAGGCACGCGGAGCATCGCCCCCGCAGGACGACCATCAATCAGGATGATGCGTTTGTCGCCAATGCGCACTTCGGGGATGTAGCGCTGTGCTATGATGGGTTCGCGGTAAAATTCACCAAACATCTCAATCAATGAATTAAAGTTTCGATTACCTTTTTCGATGTGGTAAATCTGTGCGCCGCCATTGCCATATAAAGGTTTAAGGATGATGTTCTCATGCTTTTCAAAGAATTCACGCAGGGCCGTTTCATTCGAAGTGATGAGTGTCGGAGGGGCGAATTGTCTGAAATGTGTAACCAAAAGTTTTTCCGGTGCATTGCGCACTTCGGTTGGATTATTGCTGACCAGTGTTTGGTCTGTGATATGATCCAATATATGGGTGGTCGTGATATAGGCCATATCAAAAGGCGGATCTTGACGAAGCAAAACCACATCAATATCAGTTTTTAAATCAATAATTTCATCCTCACCAAAGGTAAAGTGATTGCCGTATTCACGGCGCACGCTTAGGCGGTTTGCGCAGGCGGTGACTTTACCATCTTCAAGGCGCAGGGCGCCAAGGCGGCGCTGGCGGCGGGCGCGGACGGCACGGGCTGTGGGATCGAAGGCCAGTTCG
>CAXBFT010000097.1:0-7674 GCA_963974945.1 uncultured Alphaproteobacteria bacterium | reverse complement strand
TTATGCTATAATGAATACCGCTCTTTCAATGAAGGGCGGTATTCTTATATGGAGAAAAGGCATTTTAACAGAGCAAAAAAACGATTGGTGGCGCAGTGCCATTATCTATCAAATATACCCACGAAGCTTCCTCGACACCAATAATGATGGCATTGGTGATCTGGTAGGAATATCAAATAAATTACATTATATCAAAAGCTTAGGCGTTGATGCCATCTGGATTTCCCCCTTTTTCAAATCCCCGATGAAAGATTATGGGTATGATGTTTCAGACTATCGTGCAATTGATCCGCTCTTTGGAACAATGCAAGATTTTGATACTCTATTGGAGCGCGCCCATGCGCTTGGCCTTAAAATCATCATTGATCTGGTTTTATCCCACACATCAAATGAACATCCATGGTTCTCAGATTCTAGCAAAAAGGATTGGTATGTCTGGGCCGATGCAAAAGAAGATGGCTCTGCCCCCAATAATTGGGTATCCCTCTTTGGTGGTCAGGCGTGGGAATGGGATGATCATCACCAACAATATTATCTGCATAATTTTTTAAAAGAACAGCCCGATTTAAACTTCCACAATAAAGAAGTGCAGGAAGAAACTCTTGATATATGCCGATTTTGGCTTGATAAAGGCGTTGATGGCTTTCGCTTAGATGTTGTAAATTTTTATTTCCATGACTCTCTTTTGCGCGACAATCCCCCCCGCGAGGCAAGCGCAGGCTACGCCACACAATTTGAACATGACACCCCCTATTCTGCGCAACAGCATATCTATGATAAATCACGGCCGGAAAATCTAGATTTTATTGCGGATTTACGGGCGCTGACCGATCGATATAAGAATCGTGTCCTCATCGGCGAAATTGGTGATGATCACCCATATACACTGGCACAGCTCTATACCCGTGGGAAAAGCCACCTGCACACTACCTATAACCCCCATATGATGTCGGGCACATATAAAGAGTTAAGCGAGGATTTGGTACGCAAACCAATTCAAGATTTCTATGATATAAAAAAATCGGACGAATCGGCTAACTCTATGAATACCGATAAAGGTTGGCCCAGCTGGGCTTTTTCCAACCATGATGTCGTACGTGCTGCCTCACGGTGGTATAAACCTTTTGATCATGATCCAAGGCTCTCAAAACTGCTTATCGCAACCCTTGGGTGCCTACCCGGAACATTATTTCTTTACCAAGGAGAGGAGCTTGGCCTGCCTGAGGCACAAATCCCATACGAATCGCTCCATGATCCATGGGCGAAGGAAACATGGCCTGACTGGCAAGGAAGAGATGGTTGCCGCACTCCGATGGTGTGGAACGGCTCCAAACCCTATCTTGGTTTTTCACAAAAAAGGCCTTGGCTCCCCATCCCTAAAACCCATGAAGTTCAACACGTACAGCACCAAGAAAATGACAGAAATTCAGTATTAAATTTTACAAAAAAATTCATTCACTGGAGAAAATCAAAAATCAATATTTTTAATGAAGATGTTGAGTTTATTAATACAAACCATTGTAAAGTATTACATATAAAATGGAAAAACAATATATACGAAACGAACTGTATATTTAATCTATCAGATAAAATATTAATATATAATAAGAAAGAGCTAGGCCCATTTGACTTCCATATCGATGGTTTTTCTGACGAGAATTAAGACACGTACACAAATCAAAAACACAATCTAATCTTCAAGCTCAAACCCAATATCATCACCGAGTAATTTATCATCAATTTTAAGCTTTGCTGTTGCCTTATCCAATTTTGACCGATCATTTATAATATCTTTTGCCTCGCCATCTTTCAATTCAAGCTCCCGAGCCACAGCTATAAGCTGATTTATAAGCTTATCAAGATCCTTTGGATTATCAATAGGACTTGGGGTGTCTAAACGAAGGAGGCCATAATCCCCCAAAAACAACAAAATAACCCACGCCTTCTCAACTTGCATCAAATCAATTAATGCCTTCACCCGTTCATCAGTGAAATATTTCTGCATTAAGTTTTGATCGCGCGTTCTGATGATATAGGAATCGTCCCACCCGCTTGCCGGCGGCTTATATTCCTGTGGCAGGTCCAATACATCCACAATCGGTACCATCCCACCACTGGCAATGGCACCATGAAAAGGCAACCCCGTATGCATTGCAATTTCAATCGCGGTTAAGCGGCGCTGAGAGCGGGAATCAAGTTCAGAATGCTCACTCGCAAAGATTGAAACTTTATACCCATCAACTGCACCACTAATAGATGGCGTCTCAAGCATTCCATTCGAATGAAAGCGTAATTTCTTCTTATCGGCATAAAATTTCCATGCACGTTTTTGGTTTAAAACGACATAAATCGTCCATCCCCAAAATGAAATCAAAAAACCGGAAATAATCGACCAGAGGATAAAAGAAAGAGACACAACAAACTCCTGAAAAAAAATGCAGCATAAAAACTACGCTATAATGTAACCGTATTTATCAATAGTATCAACAGGATAAAAAAAGGCCGGAACGAATTCCGACCTTCTTCAAGAGTATCATGTATAAGGTTTAATTATATCCATGAGTATGGGGTTGTTCTGCATGTGATTGCGCATATTGTGCAAAACCATCATTATATTGTGAAAAGCTTCGTTTTTCATTCGTCATACGCTCCGCTAACGTTCCCATTTGGGTTAGTAATTGCTCCGCATGTGATACTAAAGCTTCTGTTTTTGTAATACTTATCACATCAGCGTCGGCATGCTGTTCGATTTTTTCAGAAAGAACATCTTCATGAGCGCTGACTTTTTCTACCTTCTCTTCTAAACGATGAATTGCATCACCAAAGAAGCCTGTTTGTTTGTTGACAATATCCACCTGTTTTTCAAGTTTTTCAATAGAACCATTAAAGGCATTGGCCTGATCACCGACATTGGTAACCTTGGCCTCCATGACCTCAATGGAGCGTGAAAAACGACTTGTTTGACCGTCTACCTCCTCCATTTTATTTTCTAACTTATGGATGGCATCGCTAAAGAACCCTGTTTGTTTACGGATAACCTCAAAGCCCGAGCGTAACCGCTCAAACCCTGCTCCTAACACGATGCTCGTACCGATCGCCGCCACGGCGGAAAATACCGCCATCATAACTGATACTGCTGCAATTGTTTCTACTTCGACTGACATACCCAAAAACCTTTCCTAAAATATAACATGAATATAATTTTTTATAATAGCGAGCCTGAAACCCATAACATGCCGACTATTTACTGAATGCCTCGTACGACACTCATATTATTATGGTAATGCTTTTTATGGAAAATTGTCCATGTATATCGTTTCGAAATTATCTAAACTTTTAGATGAATTCATATAAAAACAAAAAAAGGCAGCACGTATAAAATACTGTGCCACCTTTAAAATCTACAATTATATGAATAACTTAAGCCTTAAAACCCATTACTATAGATTTCCTCTAGGCTTCGCTCTCCTTCGCTTTTGAACAAACCAACCAATCCTCTTTTAGGGGAAACAATTTCCTTTACCGGCTGCACAATTACGCCCTCATACACATCAAAATAACCTGATGTGTCATCGCCTGCATGCGGCTCATGCATGGCGACATCTTCTGCTACAGCACTCTGCTCTGTTTGATTATCTATAATTTGTACATCGGGAATTTCGATATCCTTCGGCGCTTGCGCTATATATTCTTCCGGTGTTAACTCCGGAATCCCCAATGCAGCAGAGGTCATATCCTTATGATCCTGAGACAGCGCTCCATGCTCTTCCGCTTCAGGCGTTACCTCTTCTATAGTTTCTGCCATCGGACGCTTGATAGGCGTACCGCCCTTTGTTTGTGCTTCTTCAAATATAATTTCAGCATCTAAAACCGGCGGAGCAGGCTCCGCAGGGGGAGGAGACACAACGTCAGGTGCTTGTGCTATAGGATCAAGCTTTAATTCTTTTTCAGGCATCATTTTCGCCAGCACATAAACAACACCAGATCCAGCCGTGCGTTCATTACCATAGGGAAAATATGTATCGGTTTTTTGAGGTGCCCACCCCTCACCGCATGCGGTCAAGGCGAATGGCATAGACAATAAAATAATGCGAACGATAAATGCTCTCATGACGTATTCCTAACTGTATATTTATATAGTACTCAGAAATCAGTCACCGACATGTGACGCGTTTGACTATGTTACGTTGCTCACATAAAAAAATCAATATAAAGACTTAAAAAATTGACTCTTTTTTAATTATTATATTTTTATGATTCTTATGTAACGACAACTACTCATCCCCGGAAGCAGGCACAATATCACTTATATCGCTTTGGGTATTTAAGACAATCTGAATATTTTGCTCAACGCCCTGCCCCTGTACCTCAGATACAAAAGACAGACGCGTCACCGGTTCTTGTTCCATATCTGCCACTTTCTCTTCCAAGGACGCACTGCGCTCATCATTTGATAACGATGCACATCCATTTAAAACAAGGCAAAATAATAAAACAATAAATAAAGTTGGTTTTGCTTTCAACATAGATAATCCTTGCGAGGTTATTCTTAATTTATTATACGCAGAAGGAGAAACAACCCTTCTAAAGAGATGAGGAATAGCGTTTATACTGTTGTATTATAACAGAAAAAAACAGCATTGCACTCGAATTTATAAAGTGTTTTATATTAAAAAACTTTACTGACATAATTTGCGACATCTTTTTTTACCGCGTCTATTTCCTTCCAAACTGTGTCATCCTCTCGAACGATCAGCTCATGATAACCAGAACCAATCAAGCCCTGCCAAGATGATGGGTAACGACACGCTAATTTTTTAGGAGGTTCCGGCTGAATACGGAGCTTATATTTTATAAAAACACCGTCAACACTGCCGCTGCTCATATTTAAGCCATCAACATCAACAGATACCCTGCTCCGATCCCATTCATAGGCGAGCAAGGCTTTACGATCAAAACGGTCTTTCATACGGCAATTATACGATGTGGATGGCGCAGGCGTTTTAAGATCCATAACAATTCCGCTTTCTGCCAATACATCCGTATTCACAACATCAAATCCCGCTGCGGGGCGCATTGCTGCCATATTGTCTACAGATACAGGTGCGTTTTGCGGCATGTTAATCAAAGTAGGGATGATTATGGATGAAAGAGGTCTGTCTGGCGGCAAAGGAGCCAGCGGTGATGAATTTTTTGAGGTTAAACACCCCGTTAAGGTCAGTGCGCTACAACATATAAAAATTTTAAAAACATAACTTTTGTAATCCGCTAAACCTTCCAGAGTAAAACCAAAATGGTTTACTATAAATGTTTTCATACCTTAATATTAGCATGAAACCGTTACTGAGCGCTAACTTCAGAAAATAATAATATATTGCATTGCAAGGAAATTGTTAAAACAGAAACAAAAACAATACGCTACCGCAACTGCACAAAATTAAAAATCTAATCGAATTTCTTAAAAATAGGCATCATAATAGGCATACCACCGAAAATAACTGTTCCTGCCCATGTCATGTAAGGATCAAAATATGATGGGTTCCAACCAAATAAAATATAAAATCCCAAAGGCACGTAATTAGAAGCAAATGTCAGAGCAACAAAAACTGCAACACTCCAAAATAATAATTTTCCACGGAAGTTTTTGAAGTATATAGAGAGAATATAAACAATACCTAAGCTCAAAATACCAATCATAATGGGTTTTATGCTGTCGGTCCTATCCGCAATCATAAAGGCAGAAAAACCAATGACCACGAAAAGGGCAATCAAACTCCATTTAAATGACTTTAGAAGTAACTCGGACATATATCCCCCTTGCGCAGTTATTTCCGCAAGTGTAAACGCATCTTTCCAATAAAGATATAATATATTTACATCCCTACAAAACAAAAAGCCCCACATGATAGTGAGGCTTTTCTTCTATTTTACAGAGCGATTAATAGCCGGATAGGGCAAATAATTTAGCTTTTACAATTGTAATTTTATCGGCAATGCGTTGTTTATCAATTACTTCTTCGGCAATACCTAAATCATCATTCAGGTCTTTAAGAGCCGAATCCAGATTTTCTTTATTCAAATCCTTCACGTCAATGGCCTCTTCTGCCAATATTGTACAATTAGCAGGCGTTACATCAGCAAATCCACCAGCAATAAATATTTTACGAACATCCGCACCTTGCGCGCCGTGTAACTTAACAACGCCGGGCTTCAATGACGAAACCAAAGAACAATGCCCTGACATTACGCCAAACATGCCCTCATCACCTGGTATCTCAATAAGAAATGCTGGCTCAGAAACCAGTTTCTCTTCCGGTGACACAAGTTCAAATTGTATTTGTGTGCTCATCACATAACCTCATGTAAAGTATAATCAAGATGTAGCCCTCTTTCATCTGCACGCTTTTCCCATAAAGAAAAAATAGCATCAGAAACAAAGGATACATCTCCATCATTTAAAATTAAAGATGCAATATATAGGTCTCGTGGCACATAATCAAAAATACGTTTTACAAGATCGCTATCGTCACTCTTTACCGCCTGTTTAAAAGTCGTATCGAGTAAAAGATTCATATCTTCAAAAACATTTTTTGATCGATGTGCCATAAAACTTACGCTGCTTCTTTTGCCATTTTAGTTGCTTTTTCAACAACTTGTTCAATCGTACCTGTCATATAGAATGCATTTTCAGGCAAGTGGTCATATTCACCATTTACGATCGCTTTAAAGCCTTTAATTGTGTCTTCCAAAGATACAAAGATACCAGGAGAACCTGTAAACACTTCCGCAACATGGAATGGCTGAGACAAGAAGCGCTGAATTTTACGCGCGCGCGCAACAGTCATTCTGTCTTCGTCTGAAAGCTCGTCCATACCCAAAATAGCGATAATGTCCTGAAGGTTTTTATAGCTCTGCAATATTTGTTGAACTTTTACAGCAACGTCATAATGCTCTTGTCCGATCACACGCGCATCAAGGATACGTGATGTAGAGTCGAGGGGGTCAACCGCAGGATAAATCCCTTGCTCTGCAATTGTACGAGATAAAACCGTTGTTGCATCAAGGTGAGAGAATGTCGTCGCTGGCGCAGGGTCAGTCAAGTCATCAGCAGGCACGTAAACCGCCTGAACCGATGTAATTGAACCTTTATTTGTTGATGTAATGCGCTCCTGCATTTTACCCATCTCAGTGGATAGAGTTGGCTGATAACCAACAGCAGAAGGAATACGACCAAGAAGCGCAGAAACTTCCGCACCCGCCTGTGTGAAACGGAAGATGTTATCAAGGAAGAAAAGAACGTCCTGACCTTCTTCATCACGGAAATACTCCGCCATTGTCAAAGCAGATAACGCAACACGCGCACGCGCACCTGGCGGCTCATTCATCTGACCGTAAACAAGTGCAACTTTTGACGCTTCATGATCACCTGGTTTAATAACGCCTGATTCAATCATCTCGTGATAAAGGTCATTACCCTCACGTGTACGCTCACCAACACCGCCAAATACAGACACACCACCGTGGCCTTTTGCAATGTTATTGATAAGCTCCATAATTGTAACAGTTTTACCAACACCGGCACCACCGAACAAACCAATTTTACCACCTTTTGCATATGGGCAAAGAAGGTCGATAACTTTAATCCCTGTAACAAGGATTTCTGTGTCTGTTGCT
>CAXBFT010000096.1:0-7701 GCA_963974945.1 uncultured Alphaproteobacteria bacterium | reverse complement strand
GTCGTCTCGATAATATTCTCGGCAACCATATTAACATCATTGCCTATAAAAGCCGCAAACGCAGCACTCGGCAAAAACATTGTAAATACAAAACTAAGGAAATAGGCTTTTATATATTTTCTAAACAAGCGGATACTCCTAAAAATAATATGGTTAAGGTTATTACAACATAAAAAGCGTAACACGCGCAAACTTTAATTTACCTATATGGCAAAAGATTATGATCCAAAAAACCCTAAACTGAGAACATTATATAGAGGAAAAGATAATATTAAATTAAGAGAACACCCTAAAACATAAGATAACAATCCTGATTTTAAGCAAAAATAGACTTTGCCAGTTATAGAATTTTCAAAGGCCCCGTTTAAGTGGGTGCTGCTCTTTATTTTTAATCGGCCCGCTTAACGCGAATTGCCTTTTTACCAAGCTGGTGCCCGTGCAAAGCCTCAATCGCGGCAACACCTTCATGCTCCAACGCCATTTCAACAAAACCAAAACCCTTTGACGTGCCGTCATCATTTGTAACCAAATCAACGGCTTTGATGTTTCCTTGCGTCTTAAATAATTTTGCCAACGCATCTTCACTGAAATCCCGCGGCAAATTCAAAACCATTAATTTCATCTTTTTTGGCTCCTACCAACTTATTACGCGTTACCCTTACCATGTTCAAATGGAATTGGGTATGGTAATTTTTAAGTAAGGAAATCCCCATATGTGCACATACTGCACTCCAATTGAAAACATATGTTAAAATCGCCTGCAAAAACACAAAAACCACCTCAACGGGGCGGGTTTTATCTAAACGCAGCTATGGCGGTTATCCTTTTATCGTAACGTTTTACAAAAACCACAACCAAGGAATATTTTCCTGTAGCATGATTATAGCAATTAAAAATATACTAAGGGTCATTTTAACTGAGTAAGAGTGGTAAAATTTCAGTGAAGCAACCTGACTTTATATTTGGCGGAGCGACTTTGAGCGGGTTAAACACCCTGTCAAAGATATTGGATGACCACCCTCAAATCTATATCCCCAACCGTAAAGAACATCAATTTTTCCACCAAGGAAAAATTCTGAAACAATCACCTGAATCCTGCAAAGCCATATTCCAAGATGCCGTTCATACAGAATATAAAACGCGCATCCCCAGCGACCGAGTGCTGCATGGAGAGCAAGAATTTGATCCCGCGCGCGCCCATGAAGGATGCCCGCATGGCAAAATCATATTCACCCTAAGCGACCCCGTAACACGGGCCTTTCAACAGTTCCAACACGCCGTTGCCAATAAAATCGAGACAGCTAAAAGCTTTGAACATGCCATTGAGTCTGAGCTTGCAGAAATGAGAACGCCTGATACCACGGGCAAATGCTGGCTTTATAAAAATCAGTATCAAACCCATATTGAGCATTGGTTGTCCTTTTATCCACGCAAAAAAATCCATATCATGATCCATGAGGAATGGAGCGCAGAACATGAAAAATACGCACTCCGCCCCTTAGAAGATTTTCTGGGATTAAAAACAGATTCACTGAAACGCAGCATTTATAGTGAAAGCCCTCTTATGGGACGCGTTACATCGGCAAAAAGTAAGATGCCGTCACTTTCAGATACAACAAGAGAGCAATTAGAAGATATTCTTGCAGTTGATAAAATGTATATCTCAAAATTTTTAGGACGAAAAATTACAGCTTGGGATTCCAATCAAGCGCAAAAATGGGCTAGCGGTTATTAAGAAAAAAGTGAATAATAAAATAAAAAGAATAAGGAACAGCTATGAACATCTTTTATTTTTCTGGTGCAAAACTTCCAAGCAAAGATGCACATTCCGTCCATATTATGAAGATGGCACAAGCTTTTGCAAAGGCCGGGAATGATGTTACCTTATTCACAAAGGGCATAAATAATGCCACCACAAGCGACCTATTCAAAATTTACGATACGCAGCCTATCTTTAACATTGCACAGTCTTCATACATGGGTATTCCTTTCATAGGCAATAAAATGCGCCTTTTGACCCGCACCGCCAATGATAATAAAAATGCGCCGGACCTTATCTTTGGGCATGATTTATCGACACTCTCTCTTTTGCGTAAAAGAAATATCCCAATCATTTTCGAAGCGCATCAAATGCCGAGCGGGTCAGCACAGCATATCGCATTTCTACAACTCATACGCAGCCCAAATTTAAAAGCAATCGTCGCAGTATCTGATATTTTAAAACGTGAAATCCTTGCAAAATACACCGCGTTAGAGCCGGAAACCATTTTTGTTGCCCCTGATGGTGCGGATTTAATCGACCATATCGCCGCCAATGAACATGATGCAGATCTTCTAAGGGGGCGTAAAAACGCCTATAATGTCGGCTATGCAGGCTCTCTTCACCCTGGTAAAGGGCTTGCCATGATTACGCGCATTGCGAAATTAAGACCGGAATATGATTTCCACATTTTGGGCGGCTCACAAAAGCAAGTGCAAAGACTGGAAACAGCCAACACCCATAAAAACATATATTTTTATGGTCATCGTGATCACGCCGATGTTCCGAAATACCTAAAAGCATTTGATGTCGCGGTTGCGCCTTATCAACATCGCGCCCTGATCAAAACAGGCCGTAATATTTCGCGATGGATCTCACCAATGAAAGTTTTTGAATATATGGCGGCGCAGAAACCTGTTTTATGCTCTGATTTACCTGTACTTCAAAATATCCTAAAGCATGACCATAATGCGTTATTACTGCCTGCCTCAAATGAGGAGAAATGGGCATCAGCGATTGATATGCTAAAAGATAATCCGGATCATGCTCATCGCCTTGCCATGAATGCGCATGAAAGCCTTAAAAACCATTACACATGGGATAAGCGCGCCGAAGCGGTTTTGGATGTTTATCGCGTCGGTCGATTAAACCTACGGGCGCTTTCATCTTAAAATGAAAGCTCAATAAGCAAAGGCACATGGTCGCTAGGCTTTACCCAATCACGAACATGAGATGATATATCATGCCCTTTGAGCGCGCCTTTTAAGGGCGGTGTGACCCAAATATGGTCAAGCCTACGGCCTCTATTAGATTTTTTCCAGTCACGATTACGATAAGACCACCACGTATAGCATTTTTCATCTTCGGGAATAAATTCTCGGCTTGTATCCACCCAATTCAAGGATTTTTGCATCAAACCAAGCTTTTCAACCTCAATCGGTGTATGCGAGACAACCTTTAAAAGCTGCTTATGTGACCAGACATCATGTTCTTGCGGGGCGATGTTGAAATCCCCCACCACCATAAGCGGATCAGAGTCTTTGTAATGCGTCTTAAAAAAAGCCGACATCTCATCAATAAAATCAAGCTTATGGCCAAATTTTTCATTGATCTCACGATCCGGTTCATCCCCACCTGCAGGGATATAAATATTATGCAATTCAAATTCAGGAAATTGAACAGAGATATGGCGACTGTCATTACGCGCAACACGGTTATGAATTTGCGGGTTTTCAAACGGGTGCTTTGAAATAATCGCAACGCCATTATACCCTTTCATGCCATTGAAATGAACATACTCATACCCTGCCTGTGTAAACACATCGAGAGGGAAATGCTCATCAGGGGTTTTGGTTTCTTGCAAACAAATCACATCAGGCGATTTCTCATTAATCAAATCCAAAACCAAGGGCTCACGTAAGCGCACCGAATTGATGTTCCACGTTACAATTTTCATCTGTTAATCTCTATCTACCGCTAAAGCTCCGGGGGCTTGGCGTGTTGGCATCAATTCGATGCGGTTAATATTGCAATGCTCGGGCAATGTGGCGGCCCAAAATACACTTTCGGCGACATCCGCCGCCGTCAGTGGCGTTGTTGTTTTGTAAACGGCATCAGCCTTCTCCTGATCGCCCTTAAAACGAACGAGGGAGAATTGAGTCTCAACCATTCCCGGTTCAATATTGGTAACGCGGATATTTTTGGAATATAAATCCGCCCGCAAAGAAAGGGAGAATTGCTTTACAAAAGCCTTGCTCGCGCAATAAACATGCCCACCCGGATAGGGGTAGCTGCCCGCGGTTGAGCCGAGATTGATAATATGCCCGCGCCCGCGATTGATCATGGTTTTCAAAACCTCATGCGTGACGGTGACAAGCGCGGCATTATTGATATTAATCATCGTCAGCCAATCATCCAAATCAGCCTGATCGGCAGACGATGCGCCCAGTGCAAGCCCCGCATTATTGATCAGCAAATCAATATCTTTGAATGCATCAGGGATTGTTTGTATCGCACGTTGAATAGCATCCGCGCCCATCGCCAAATCAATGGCAAGGGTTGTAACGTTAGTGCCTTTGGGAAGTGCAGAAACAAGTGCGTCTAATTTAGCCTGTGATCGTCCATGCAAGATAAGCTTTGAACCGATCTTAGCAAAGCGTTGCGCGAAGGCATGACCAAAATCACCCGTCGCGCCTGTTATAAAAACAGTATCAGGACTATAAGACATAGAACGCCTTCCTATTATTTAGAATGGCAAACCGCCCGCTGCATCCGCAGGCAGGCCAAGGCCTTCCATCATGGCTTGTGTTTCTTTTTTAATGCGCTCATCCTTAACGTCATTGGCGTTATTCATCGCAGCAACCAAAAGATCTTCAAGCGTTTCTTTATCTGAACCCATCAAACTGTCATCGATAGAAACTTTTGTTGTGTTCCCCGCACATGACATTGTAATTTTTACCATACCACCACCTGCATCAGCTTCGACTTCGATGTCTTTCAATTTTTCTTGCACTTCTTGTAATTTGAACTGCATTTCTTGGGCTTGTTTCATCATCTTTTGCATATTAAACATAATTTTTACTCTTTCCCTTGGTTTGGTGTCTGTGAAATTTCTTCTTCCTGATGCAAGATCTTAACCAGACGCGCATCAGGGAAAATACTAAGGATATTATCAACGACAGGCATTTTTGCCACGTCAGAAAGCTCTTGTAAACGATTGGCTTCGTCAATTTCACCAAGGGTTGCACTGCCGCGATCATTGGACAGAGTGACCATCCAATTTTCGCCTGTAATGACCTGCAACTTCTTTTTCAAATTCTGCGCAAGCTCAGGGATAGCCTCAGGCTTTTGTCTGAATTGGATATTACCATGCTTGATCTTGATGGGATGCGCAAAGTGATAGAGCTGCTCCGCCACCAGATATTCTTGGTGTTGGCGCAAAAGCCCGACCAAATCTTCCATATTTTGAACATGCTTAATTGGCTCAGGCGCAGAGACCACTGATAATATCGGCGGGGCATGCGCAATTTCCTGACCATGCATATTAACTGATCCACCCATGCCTTGCGGTGGTGGCGTGAAATCCTGTGCATGCACATTAGAACCGCCGCCACCATTGGAATGACCGCCGCCCATAGGCGCGCCACCTTGTGGTGCCGGGTTATCTTTCAGCTTTTTAATCAAATCAGACGGATCAGGCAAATTGGCGGCATAAGCCAAACGGATAATCACCATCTCCGCCGCGCTTTGGGGATTTGGTGCATCTTGCACTTCACCAATGCCTTTTAGCAAAATCTGCCATGTCTTACCAAGGCTTGGCATTGATAATTTCGTCGATAAATCCCGCGCTCGTGCCAATTGGTCACCTGATAGAGCCTGATTCACATCTTCAAATTCAGGCACAGCGCGTAGTCGCGTTAGAACATGTGTTAAATCCAAAAGGTCTTGAATAACAACAGTAGGTGCGCCGCCGTTTTTATGGACGTAATCCATAATCTCTAACGCGCCTTTTACATTTCCGCTCAAGGCATTTTCAAGTAAATCAAGATTTTTACCACGATCGGCAAGGCCGAGCATATCTTGCACCAAAACACTGGTGATCGCTTCCCCCGCCAAGGCAATGGCCTGATCAAGCAAGCTCAAACCATCACGCACAGAGCCATCAGCGGCGCGCGCAATCATGGCAATCGCATCATCATCTGCCTTTACGCCCTCTTTCTCACAAATAGATTGGAAATGCGGAATAAGCGTATCCGCGCCAACGCGTTGCAAATCAAAACGTTGGCAACGGGATAAGACGGTAATCGGCACTTTACGAATTTCAGTGGTCGCAAAAATAAACTTCACATGCTCCGGAGGCTCTTCCAGAGTTTTCAGCAAAGCATTAAACGCATTTTTCGAGAGCATATGCACCTCGTCAATCACGTAAATCTTGTAACGTGCCTCAGTCGGGGCATAGCGCACACCGTCTAAAATCTCACGAATATCATCCACCCCTGTTCGGGATGCGGCATCCATTTCAATCACATCGGGGTGGCGGTCTTCTGAAATCGCCTGACAGAGGGAACAATCAGATGTATCGCCCGTTGTGGCCTCAGACGTTCCGTCAGGGCCTTTATAGTTCAGCGCCTTAGCAATAATCCGCGCCGTGGTTGTTTTACCAACTCCGCGCACACCAGTCAGCATAAAAGCATGAGCAATACGCCCCGATGTAATCGCATTTTGAAGGGTACGCACCAACGCATCCTGCCCGATCAACTCATCAAAGTTTTGCGGACGGTATTTTCGTGCCAGAACACGATAAGGTTTATTTTTTTCTTCAGCCATAATCTATTTGTAAATGGATTCCCCGCGTGAGGCAATATGATTGGTAACTTAAAATACAGTTTCCCAATTTTCTATTGATCTTTCCTATACGCTTTGTTGACTTGAAGGTAAAAAACGCCTAAAAAACGCCTATGATACAATATATTTCTACGCGCGGTGGCGGTGAGCCACAAACATTCGAGCAAGTCCTGCTGAGCGGGCTTGCGCCTGATGGCGGGCTTTATGTACCGCAAGAATGGCCACAGATTAACTTAAATGATTTACAGGGCAAAAATTATACTGAAGTTGCCGAAATCATTATGTATCCCTTTGTCGAAGGATGCATCCCGCGTGAAGACTTTCAAAAGATTATACAGCAAACATATTCGCCTGAATTTTTTCGCTCTGCCGATGTTGTGCCTTTGCATCATCTCACGGGGTATCAGGGTGATAAAATATACGTCATGGAACAATTTTGGGGGCCGACAATTGCCTTTAAGGATGTGGCGCTACAACTGCTTGGCCGTTTATTTGATCATGTTTTAAAAGCACAAAATAAACGCGTCACAATTGTTGGCGCAACCAGTGGTGATACTGGCTCTGCCGCCATTGAAGGATGCAAAAACAGCGACCAGATCGATATTTTTATCCTGCACCCAAAGGGACGTGTTTCCGATGTGCAACGCAAACAAATGACCAGTGTGAACGCGCCCAATGTTCATAATATTGCGCTTCACGGATCATTTGATGATTGCCAAAATATGGTGAAGGCCATGTTTAACGACCCTGATTTCCGCAACGGAGTCAATCTATCGGCGGTGAATTCAATTAACTGGGCGCGCATCATGGCGCAGATCGTCTATTACTTCACCACCGCACTTAAATTAGATGCACCGGAAAAGGACGTGTCCTTTGTTGTGCCAACGGGTAATTTCGGCAATGTCTTCGCCGCCTATTGCGCGCGCCAAATGGGGTTGCCGATTAAAATGCTCGGTATTTCTACCAATAAAAATGACATCCTTACCCGCTTTTTTGAAACAGGCGAGATGAAGGTCGATGGTGGGCATGCAACATTATCACCATCTATGGATATTCAAATTTCCAGTAACTTTGAACGCTATCTCTTTGATCTTTTG
>CAXBFT010000095.1:0-7735 GCA_963974945.1 uncultured Alphaproteobacteria bacterium | reverse complement strand
AATAGATGCGGGAATACCAACACTTGCAGCAGAGCCATATAGCGAAGTTTTAATAGATGTCTGCGCCGCTTTACTCTGAAGAATAACATCCTTTTCAAGCATTTCTGCACTAAAGCGATCTGAATCATCACGAGAAATCATCAATTCCTTAATAGGATCAATCTTCATCGCCAATGAGGTCAACATCATACCGGTTTCATCAGTATCCAACCCAACAGATAAAACCTGCCCCGGTTTTACCATGCGCGGATCATAATATTTGCTCATTGCCTTTACGGCCTTATAGGCATCTGCGCCCGTAATACCAACATTCTGCAATACACCGGCTAGCGTGTCACCAGTTCCGATTTCCAATATTTCCTCACGTGGGAAAACTGCAGCCAAAGCAGCATGAACATCTGCTTCGGCATCGGCAGGAGAAGCTTCATTCTCGTTAGCATCATCACCTTGCGCATCTAAAAGTAATGGCGCAGAAACAGTTTCAAAAATATCGCGTTGCAACGCCCTATCAGAAATATGCTCTTCTATATCAGGTGCGCTCGCCACAACTGAATGCGCAGCAGGGGAAAATGCAACAGAACTACTCATTGCACCCAACAAACTTGTGAGAGTCAATGATACAATAGCCGTTGTGCCCACAATATAGCGCAACCTTAATTTATTTGATTTTGTAAAAAGATAGCGCTGTCGCAAAGGGATAATTTTATGCAAGGCGACCTTTTGAGGCAAGGTATTGATTAAGTACAAAATTCCACTCCAGTGTTCCGAACGAAAGACAGTCGAGCAGGCAACATCTTCAGTATGTATTGTCCACTATTCATCATAATCTGTAAAGGTTTAGATTTAGTTATCATACAATTATTTCTATTCCAAGCGGTTATATTATATATTTAATATATATCAAAAGAAACGCAATAACATAAATAGACTATACGCAGATAAAATAGCATCAACACTATGGACTAGCGAATACCGCACTCATTAGAAATGGCCTTATAAGCAGCACCCGACCCCTTAAGGCTGTAAGTGTCTGTTGTTAGGGTTCCGCGTGTAGAGGTTCCATTAACAACCATCTTTGATCCTGTTTGAATTGCTTTAGCAAGGCGCGCATCAGATGACGCATCCGGCGCCCATGCCGTATCATCTTGCGTAAACAGAATATATTTTTGACCATCAATTGTCACGGTCGCATCACTGCCCGATTTATAAGTATATCCAGTAATATAACTAAAGACGTCCTTGGTGTTTTCAGATGGGCGATGCGTAATAAGCGCAAACACTTCACCACGGTTAGAATATTTACCTTCTGCCTTAACCGGTTTACTAACCATATAACAAACTTTATTTGAACCTTCCGCCAGAACATAAGATGTCCAATCACCGGATTTTGCAATTTCCTTTGGCTGTGCAGCATATGCTTGCACGCTCACGCACACCACAAACCCCATAACCAAAAGAAAAATCCCAGAAATTTGTCTTAACATTTTCATCATCCAATATAAATATTCTCAATTAATATACAGACACTTTAACGACAGGAGAGGCAATCACAAAACCGAAAATCGGCATCTTGCGAATTCATCCACAAACTCTACGGGAAAATAAAAATTATTGTTTTTTTAATTGCGGTACAATAAAGCGCAACCCATAAACGACAACCAAAACCAAAGCCATTGAAAACCAAAAAAAGGCATATTGCTTGTGATTATTGTTAGGGATAGCATTCACCAATACGGGCAAAGGATATCGACCATCATCCGCGCCATACCCAGCCAAGCCAGAATTATCAGCATAAAACATCACAGGAAATACGGGCGTTAACCCAAGCGCCTTAGAGACATCTCCCAAGTCAATATGATACCAAACACCATCATCAGGATGGTTCTCAGGTGTGAAGGCATTGGCCTGTGCGGGCTTTCGAATTGTACCGGAAATACTAACCTCTCCCGCAGGAAATTCTATTACAGAGCCTTCGGGCATATTCATCGTATTGGGCACCCAACCGCGATTCACCAGCAATATTCGGCCCTCATCTCCAGCTAATTTGAAGGGCGTAAAGAGATGATAACCCACAATACTGTCATACATTCGCGGCGCAAGATGGATTTCTTTATCATGTAAAAAATGTCCGGTAATTGTCCCGCGCTTAAATGCATGGTCCACCGCAAGGTCATCGGGCGTGAAGTGATTTTGCGTCGGGTCGATGCTCTGCTGTTCTTGTATAGCGGCGATAATACCTTGCTTCCACGCCAAACGATCCACCTGCCAAAGACCCAAGGCACACAAGATCATGACACTAATAAGCATAAAAATTGTCGCCCAAAAGGGGATCCTCATGTCCAATCCTCTGGCCTGTGCTTATATTGCTGGGCAATGACCAATGATTTTAAGGGCTTCAGCATACCTATTGTTATGCCCAAAGCGACACAGAGCCATAATATAGCATGAACCCACAAAGGCGGTGATACATAAGCATCAAACAACAATGCCAATGGAACAAGCAAAAAACCCAAGACAAATATCATGAAAACGGCAGGACCATCGGCGCTATCATTTTTAGAGAAATCAAGGCGGCACTCCTCGCAAGCCGGGCGAAGATCAGCATTCAACCCCACTCTATATAAATCCCCGACATGACAACGCGGGCATTTACATTTCAAAGCTCGAAGAAAAAAAGATTTATTTGATTCTGACATATAATTGCCATCCCTACACATAAACAGAGCATTCAGGCACAATATCGGATGAAATTATTTAGGCGTTAAATCCATACCGAATTCTGTACCCCAGTAATAGATCGCAAGATACAAGAACAACCACACAACATCAACGAAATGCCAATACCATGCTGCGGCCTCAAAACCGAAATGTGCTTTCGGTGTGAAATGCCCCTTCGCCGCTCGTAGATAACAAACAAAAAGGAAGATCGTACCAACAAGAACATGAAAACCATGAAAACCTGTTGCCATATAAAAAGTCGAGGCATAAATACCATCGGTAAAACCAAAATGCGCATGGACATATTCATAGACCTGCAAACCAATAAAAAACACACCAAGAAGAACCGTATATTTCAACGCACGAACGGCCTGATCATTTTTACCCTCTAAAATCGCATGATGCGCCCATGTCACAGTACAACCGGATAGCAACAATACCATCGTCATCAGCAACGGCAGATCAAGCGGGTTAATGGTATGAATATTTGCAGGTGGCCAAACAAAACCAATAGCTTCTCCAGGATAAAATGCAGCGCTAAAATAGGCCCAGAAAAAGGCAACAAAGAACATAACCTCAGAGGCGATAAACAAAACCATACCATATCGCATACCAATCATTGCAACAGGTGTATGCGCTTTTTCAACAACGGCTTCATTGATAATATCTTTCCACCAGCCAAACATCACAAACAAAACAGCAGCAAGACCGATATAAACACCGTTCAATCCAACAGCAAAACCCTCAACACCCTTTTCTGCATCAGAAAAAATATGGACGTTTTGCATATACATCAATGCACCAACCGCCAACAAACCCGCAGCCAATGCTGCAGCAAGCGGCCAAATACTGGGGCGGACAATGTGGTATGGATGCGGTTTTCCGGTTGTTGTATATTCGATATTTCCAGCCATAATATTTAATCTTTTTGCTTGAGTTATAAAAGGATCCTTCAACGCATAAATATGAATGATTTTGTATTAATTTTCAAGACCATAACATATTATTCATTATAAAATTTATCAACAGCCTGGTCCAAAGCTTCGCTATCCGTTTTAAAAAAGCTGTAAGATAGCGTAATCACCTTAACATCCTCCATGGCACGATCAGTATCAAGGGCAGGGTCGACATAGAATAAAACAGGCATATTCACACGTTCATGCGGCTTCAAAGTTTGCTCACCAAAGCAAAAGCATTGCACCTTATGGAAGTATATCCCGGCCTTAAGCGGTGTGACATTAAAAACTGCCATCCCCGTAATTGTTTCATCAGACTTATTTTCTGCAATAAAATTTGCAAAACCCCGCGCCCCAATCTGTAGAGTTGTTGAAATATTTTCTGGTTTGAAATCCCATGGCATGTCCGGCGCTGTATTCCCATCAAAACGAACAGTGATTTTACGATCCAAAACGTCATCATCAGAAGGGAATACCGCGGATGTTTGGGTTGTCCCGCCAAAACCCGTAACACGACAAAAAACATTGTAAAGCGGCACGGAGGCAAAGGACAAACCAATCATCGCACAAACCATTGTTAATACAATTGATACGGTTTTTTTGTTTTTCTGCGCCAATATTTTGGCTTGGTCTTTATCATTCATACCTATTATATACGCCTTTTAAATTATAAAAAAAAGCCCGCATTATCTGCAGGCTTTCAATAAATAAGATTAAAACAAAGATTATTCGATAGGTGCATCAACGCCTTCAGTATCTTTGACATCTTCCATCTCAACATCATCTTGAGACTCGAAATCCTTATCCAGCGCCTTCGGATCAAATTCAGGCGCACCGCCCGAACTTATGACCTTTTTAACGACATGCTCATCTTCATCTGTCGGAATCACTTGCTCTTTCAAAACATCCGTATCTACAGCATCAACCTCATCAATAACCTGAACATCTACATCAAGATTATCTTCTGATTTGTCGGCAACATCTTCATCAATATTAACATCAGCAGCAGCAATCTCGTCCTGATAAGCTTTACTTTCTGCTGCATAAATTTTTTCTTTTGATTCGCGATAACGTTCGAGAACCTCAACACGTGGTGTCTCAAAATTTTCTCGGCGCGCATCTAATGACGATCTCAATTCTTTTGCGCTTTCACGAAAAGCCAATTGACGACCATAAATATCGTACATTTCAACTTGCGGTATTTCAGGAATAGAGCCGGATACAGCATCCTTTGCTGTTGGCAGATTTGCAATAAGATCTTTTGCCTCTTCAAGTGAAAGCACGGCATCCGATGTTACATCATCTTCAGAAGCAACCTCATCCACGCCATCTAAAACATCAATGACATCTTCAAAAGCATCATCCTCTGACACATCATCGGAAACAGATGTATCATCAACATCCTGCGCCTGAGCAACTGTATAGGGGAATATAGTAAAAAGAGAGAGGGCAATAAAAACGCGAAGCAGCAAAGACATCGAAAAAACTCCGAAAGTAAAAAATCAACTCATACACACTACACTATATTTTTCATTTAATCAAAGCGTTCTGTGCATATAGTCAGTTCATGCCGATCTTTACCATGGTAATAGCCCATATCATGGCAATCAGAGCAAAGATGATCGCCAAGATAGCGAAGTTCTTCTTCTTTTTCTTCTTGTGTAAATCACTATGAGGCATCAATCATCACCGCTAAAAAAAGTGCAAATAGGTAGAAGACGGAATAGCTGAACATCAAACGAGCATGCTTCATATCATCTGAAAACAAAACTTTTATCGCGCTAACAACAAAGAAGCCACTTAAAATAATAGCCGAAGCAAGATAAATAACACCAGCATAGCCCATGAAATACGGCATTAATGTAACAGGAAATAAGACCAGCGTATAAGCAAGCATCTGTATTTTTGTAGATTTTTCCCCTGCAATCACCGGCATCATCGGGATTTTTGCCGCCTTATAATCACTATTCGCAAAAAGTGATAACGCCCAAAAATGTGGTGGGGTCCAAAAAAATATAATAGCGAATAAAACAACAGATTCCCATGATACTGTTCCCGTAGCAGCCGCCCATCCAACAATCGGGGGAAACGCCCCCGCCGCGCCACCAATAACAATATTTTGTGGTGTCGAACGTTTCAACAACATGGTGTAGATCACAACATAAAAGAAATTAGCAAACGCCAAAACACCGGCAGCAACCCAATTTAACGCCATACCCATAATCATCACGGAAAAGATAGAAAGGATAACACCAAAGGCCAAAGCCTCTTCTGCATCAACGCGTCCCATTGGAATTGGTCGCCCACGTGTACGCTTCATAATCACATCAATATCGCGGTCATACCACATATTAATAGAAAGCGCATTAGGCGCGACCCAAAACCCTGCAAAACCTGTAAAGACAACAAGGCTCATCACGCGGGGTTTTAAAAGTGCAAAATAATCAGAAATACGCGACTCTTTGTCGCCTACACCCTCTGATAATATTGCCGAATTTGATAGTAATGCTTCACTCATATACTTTATGTATCATAATTTCACGAAAGATCACGAATTTTTATGCTTTATTTGTACAGAGATTTACATGAAATCAATTATAACGCATATTCTTCCGGTGCAATGTTATGTTTTAGGTTCGCAAACTCAATAACGCTCTGAGTTAATTTTTTCATTGTGTCTTGAATGCGCTTCACGCCCTCATGCAATTCAAGCGTTGATTCATTCATATATAAATCACGTACAAATTCAATTTGAATACTATTTAAATTATTTTCAGGTCGGCCATAATTTGTAACGATATACCCCCCTTTAAATGGGGCAACATTTAGCTGCGCGTCAAAACCTTCATCTTTAAAAACAGATAATACGGTTTGCGTAAAATCAGAGGTACAAGAGCGTCCGAATTTATCATGTATGATGACATCAGGCCTACGCATACGCTCACCAGCTTTATCTTTGGCGCCAAGTCGCCAGCATGAATGCAGGTCAATGTGATAAACCGTTTTTTGTTCGTCATGCGCCGCGTTAAAAACGGACGATAATTTTGTATGATAGGCATCCCATGCATTAAGGCGAGTTTTAATGGCCTGTTCATTTGGTTCATGGCCTGTATCATAAATACGAAAATTATTGATCTTTGATTGTAAAAAAATCAACCCGGTTTGCGCCTTTAATGATCGCTCATTATTACCTGTCGCATCAAAGGGCAGCTCCGAAAGGCCGCCAGGGATGTAGGCTGGATCAAGGCAGTCACGCGCGCGGCTCGTATCAATATAGCTTCTGGGGATTTTAGAGGTCAGGACAGACGCACCAAGTTCATCTAATCCTTCACAGAATAAATCAACATATGCGTCCTCAAGACGACGTAATTGAGAAAAATCACAGGTGTAATTGAAATCAGAAGGATAATCACGGCCGCTATGCGGGCTATCTACAACAAGGCTGTAGCCTTGGGTTTCCTGCTGCGGAAAAGAAAAATTAAAAAAAGCATTATCAACAGAATTATCACGCATATCAAACCCCATTCATATGTCATTATCTGAATGAATTGTATTCTAAAACATGAGGCATCTGCAAGAAAATTAGAGAGGTCAAAAATAATAATCATGGAATTTTAATTGGGAATATTGACCCAGTTTACGCCGTCGCAGAAGACCATTTTGTTGGAAGTGGTGTCGTATTGGAAGGTGCCTTCTATGCCTGCATCTTTGGTGCCGCTGGCCGCGCAACCGCCGCCGCCTGCGCCCGGTGTGCCGGCGTTATAGGTGGTGAGGGCGTTGTTGCACCATTGCAAAACGTGAGCAGAGGGGTTATAGCCCAATGTGCCGGGTTTTGTGCAGACAGTGAGAGCGCCGATTTCCGATGCGGTGAGAGTACGATTATATATGCGGACATCATCAATTGCACCGTCAAATCTATAGACGCTGCTATTATAATACCCTATTTTTAAAGTCTGTGTCGTTTGAACATCATAACCTGACTCTGCGCTAATATCTGTGGTACCTTCAAGTACACCATCTGCATAAACACTGGCATTACCATCTCTATCCCATGTCGCAAC
>CAXBFT010000094.1:0-7812 GCA_963974945.1 uncultured Alphaproteobacteria bacterium | reverse complement strand
AATGACCATGCCCGAAGGTGATTTTGACGCCATACGTAAGACGGGAACGGCGCGCGTAACAGAAATTGTAAACCCGCTTACTATCAAATTGGATGATGGTCGCTTTATTCATTTGGCGGGATTAGATTTCCCCGATTTAGATTATTACGATCCGGGTGATCTCTCTGTTACCGCGGTAGAAATTCTTGAAGATTTTCTAAAGGGTAAAACCGTTGACATCTATCAAACCGTCTCAACCAAAGAAGGCCGCCTAAACAGGCTCGGTCATCATATCGCCCATTTACAGCGTACAGATAATCATGTCTGGGTACAGGGATTGTTGCTCTCACTTGGTGTTGCGCGGGTACGCACCACGGGTTACAACCCCGATATGGCGAAACAGATGCTGACCTTAGAAGATCAGGCGCGCAAAACCAAAGCAGGGCTTTGGAATATAGATGACTATCACGTCCTTTTGCCTGAACAGGCGCAAGGACACATAGGAAGCTATCAAATCATAGAGGGAACCGTGCGTAGTGTTTCAATGCATAAAAACAGAATCTATTTAAATTTCGGGCAAAACTGGAAAGAGGATTTCACCGTTTCTATGTCCGCCTTTGATCTTAAAAAATTTACACAACATAAAATTGATCCGCAAAAATGGAACGGAAAGCATCTGCGTGTTCGCGGGTGGATTGAATCCTATAACGGGCCCTATATGCAAATTGATCACCCGGAACGCTTTGAGGCATTATTTGAAACAGATCACACCGCAATTAATGAAAAAGAACCGGAGCAAGAACCACAAAGATCTACACCAAAAACAATTAAAACTGACGGTTCAAGCGCCCTTCCTGCCTTTAATAATTAAAATAGGGGGCTAGTTTTTTCTCCACAAAATATGCTACATACAAGCTGAAATCTTAATTTGTTAATGGGAAACATGAGCCAAAATTCAGATACAACAAAAGATACCCTCGCAACGCCATTAACAAGGCGGTCGCCGTTATTGGATTTATTTCCACCCATAACGCCCTATTCCAGCGGTTTTTTGAGTGTTAATGACATCCATAACCTCTATTGGGAGCAAAGCGGAAACCCTGACGGTATACCGATTATATTACTTCATGGTGGCCCCGGTGCAGGTGCAACGCCAATACACCGACGTTTTTTTGATCCCGATCATTACCGTATCGTTATTTTTGATCAACGCGGCGCGGGGCGCTCTCACCCTCTTGGATGTTTAAAGGAGAACACCCTTTCGCATCTGGTTGAGGATATTGAGCAACTGCGCAAACATTTAAACATAGATTCATGGCATATCTTCGGTGGATCATGGGGAAGTACACTCGCCCTATCCTATGCTGTCACCCATAAGAAACATTGCATCAGCATGATTTTACGCGGAATATTTCTGTGTGAAGAAAATGAAATAGACTGGTTTCTTTATGGAATGCGCCAAATATTCCCCGAAGCATGGGAGCAATTCGCGTATTTTATACCCGAGGATGAACGCGCTGACTTACTATCAGCCTATTTCAAACGTCTTTGCAATGACAACGCCCCCACCATTCAGATGGAAGCTGCCGTACGTTGGAGCCTTTATGAGGGCGCATGCTCATCACTGATCCCCAATTATGAAACAATAACAACCAAGGAGCAAAAGCTGCATGCGCTGGCTTTGGCAAAGATTGAGGCCCATTATTTTAAAAATGAGCTTATACCTAAGGAAAAATCATTGCTTAATAACATTGATTCCTTGCGTTCTATACCAACAACCATTATTCAAGGGCGATACGATGCGATTTGCCCGATAAAGACCGCTCATAAGCTTCACCAATTATGGCCGGAAGCGGATTATATTGTTGTACCCGATGCGGGACATTCCGCGCTTGATGCGCCATTACGATCACGTTTGGTTGAGGCAACCGAAAGCGCAAAAACAATTACTTAAAAGAATACGGAGTTAACTATACTATGGAATTTCAGAGCTTAAAATCATTAGACCTCAAAGGTAAAACTGTTTTACTGCGTGCAGATCTTAATGTACCAAAGCATGGCAATGTTGTCAGTGATACAACACGCATTGATCGTCTGAAACCAACTATTGATTATTTACGTAATCAGGGTGCAATAACCTTAATCCTATCGCATTTTGGTCGCCCTGAAGGGGAACAAAACCCTGAAATGTCGCTTATATTTCTTGCACCGGTATTGGAAAAGCAATGGAACACCCCCGTAAGCTTTTCTCCCGCCTGTATTGGTGAGGTCGCCGAGCATATTGCACAAAATGCAAAGAATGGTGATGTGATTTTGATGGAGAATGTTCGCTTTCATATGGGTGAAAAATCAAATGACCCTGAATTTGCACAAGCCTTAGCAAGCCTTGGCGATATTTATGTGAATGATGCGTTCTCTGCCTCGCATCGCGCCCATGCCTCCACAGCGGGTATAGCCACCCTGCTCCCAAGCGCAGCGGGCCTTTTGATGGAAGAGGAGCTTGACGCCCTATCAAAAGCATTAGACAAGCCACAGCGCCCCGTTTTGGCCGTAACAGGTGGATCCAAGATCTCAACAAAGATCAATGTGCTTGAGAATCTCATTGAAAAAGTTGATTATCTTGTACTTGGCGGCGGTATGGCCAATACATTTCTCTATGCGCAAGGCGTTAATATGGGGCGCTCTCTGTGTGAAAAAGACATGGCAAATGTTGCAAAAGCCATCCTTGAAAAGGCAGAAAAAATCGGATGTGAGATTATTTTGCCTAAAGATATTATCGGCGTAAAAGAATTAAAGGAAAACGCAGAATATGAAATGCTATCCGTGGAAAATATTCCTGATGATTATATGGCGATCGATATTGGGCAACAAACAATTGATTATATTACGGAGAAAGTAAAGCTCTCTAAAACAGTTGTATGGAACGGCCCCATGGGCGTATTTGAGATAAAACCTTTTGATCATGGTACAAATGCCATTGCCGCCATTGTTGCCTCACAAACCCAATCCGGTCAATGTGTTAGCATTGCGGGCGGGGGGGATACGGTATCCGCACTTGAAAATGCAAATGCAGCAGATCAATTCTCTTATATCTCTACTGCGGGTGGCGCATTTTTAGAATGGCTGGAAGGCAAAGAATTACCGGGTGTTTTGGCGTTGTGTAAAACCGAAAAAGCGGCATAAAAAAATGCCGACATCTCTGCCAGCATAAAAAGTTTATTAGAGGTAAAAATTTAACAAAAAATTATAATGAGGCTCTGTTATAATATTCAACAGCTACTTTAATATCTGAAATATCAATAATGCGCCCATAATTCCAGATTTTACTCGACAACATATAGATCGATATAAAATCCTGTTTTGATATATTATGTTTACATGCTGCAATTGAAAGCTTTTCACCATTGGCCTGTGACAACATTTGGATCACTGCCTCAGATGGCTCCTGAATATAAACTGAAAACTGTGCAATAAATGAGCGCAAATGATCACGACGCAATGTGGCAAGCATAAGCTTTACATTCAACAGACCACCATCATTAAAATTATGAGCCGCCTTTACCATGTAATCTTCAGGTATGAGATCACTTGGCGTAGCGTCTAGCTTATATTCAACAATGGTTTCATCAATAGCATTAGATACAGTTTCTAAATCAAGCTCATAATTATCAGAAATAAGGCCTTTAAGCTCATCCCCTACATATTGGTATAAATGCAAAGCCAGTGTTTTAGGCATTTCTTCGCGGCGAAGTAAGGACACAGCCAAAACATCAGATTTTTCTGCAAGCTGTGCAATAATGCCCATCGCTTTCTGCGTTAATTGGATGGCGTTGTTATCTGATAAATTCAAAGCCGTTTCAAAATCACCCGTATTGGACAAAACATCAATAACCTGACCACTCAAATCACTGCGCTCTGCTATCGCTTGCCAATAGGCCGCCGGTTTTGACTTTATAATGTAAAGTAAATCATATTCTGAAAGAACAGTGCTATGTGATAGGATCGGTTTTGCGACCTCTATCTCATCATTTGCTAATTGCAACACCAAGCGAAGCGGCGCATTATCAAGCGCAGCCAATTTTTCAGACAAGGCACATCTTAAATCTTTTTCTGCCTGCCTCAAAAGTGCAATAAGTACATCTGCCACACTTTCGGCTTGTTGCACTGAAATATCAGATTCTAAAATTGAACCAATAGAATTTGATAGCTCATGCCTTGCCGCCGGATTTTTATCCCGTGCCAAATCGTATAATTTATCTATATCTCCAAATAATGCCATTGCCGGCGAGTTTAAAGATACTCTCCCTGTAATTATATTCATGAATTATGCCCCACATTCTTCATGTTATGTTTGATGTGGCAGCAATACAGCTGTATTGAACTGCTACCCTAATAGCTATACAGAGGAAAGGTTACAATTTTATTAACATTGTATGTTTTATTATGAAAACAGTAGATTTAGTAGCATGAAGGGTCTTCAAACGCCAAAAAGCAAGGGTCACCGACCTTAACATCATTTCGTGGCGCAGGCGCAGCTTGCGTTGGTGCTTGGCTAGGATAAGCAGGAATATTATACTTCTCAGAAATAGTACTCCCCGCATCAACAGCCGCATTTTTAATAGCAACACCGGCATCAACCGTATTTTCAATAGCATGCTGCGTCGTCAGACGTATTAATTGCTGCGTTTTGCCTTCATCAGGACGTTTATCTTCAAATATTGAATCTTTAACAGCTTCACCACAAGAAACAACAATGACACCTGAAACAGCAGCAACAGTAAATATACCAAAGGCTGCACTTCTAATATTATCGCCCCATTTACTCATATCACTTATCCTTATATTTATAATTTCCCCTTTTTTACCACCTTTACAGACCAAAGGTCAAATTCGAAATTTTCTAGCTGTGCCTTGGCTGGGAAATACGTTAAGCTTAGAGACATGACAACAAGCAATCCTGAGCAATTTAAAACCAATACAAGCGCCGTCATGCGAGCAATGTCACGTTTGCGTGAATTAGACGTGACCTATTCTGATTTGGAAATGCCAACCGGTGAAATTAAAAACCTACAACGCCCGCGTTTACCCTCTCCCACGCCCAATATGCCCTTGGAAAAACGCAACCTTATTCGCGGATGTGCGGATGTGCATGCCCTAAAGCTCGCACATCATAATAGTGCATTACATAAAAATAACGGCCAAAGTGACTTACAGGCGCAGGGTGCAATGGATGCACTGGAACAGGCGCGATGCGATTCTATTGGTATTCTTGCCATGGATGGCGTTGCGCAAAATCTAAATGCCGTCTTAGAGGCCAAGGCCCTTCGCCGCGGTTTTGGCGATATTCGTGAGCGTGAGGATATAAGCCTTGCTGATGCCCTGCATATCGTTGCCCGAAGCGAAATTACCGGAATAGAGCCACCACCCTCCACTCAAAAAGCATATGCCCTATGGCAGCCATGGATTAAAGAGCGCCTGAGCAATATTGATTTTGGCGACTTGAAATCCCTACTCCACGACCAAAAAGCCTTTGCTAAGGCGGCATCTAAACTATTATCAGGGCTACACTTAAATATAGATGGCGATGATAATGACGATGGGCCAACAAGCGTCGACAGCCCCAATGGTGATGGCGATGATAACAAAAATGATAATGAGACCAGCGAAGGGGCAGAAGAGCAAAGCGAGGAAAGCAGTTCCTCTGGGGGACTAGATGATGCAGGTGATGCGGAAAATGATGGTGCGTCCTTTGATATGAATATGGATGAGATTATGGATGATCTTGCATCAGAGGATATGATGAATGATGAAGGCGATGCCCCACCACCCGGGCGCTCACCAGAATTCAGTGATTACGCGCAAGGCCATTATAAGGTCTACACCACGCAATTTGACGAAGAAGTTAAAGCAGAAGAACTGTCTGATCCGTTTGAGCTTGAGCGTTTACGCGGCCTATTGGATCAAAAACTCGCCAGTCACCATAACATCATCACCAAATTAGCCAATCGCCTACAACGTAAACTTATGGCAAAACAACGCCGCTCTTGGAAATTCGATATGGATGAGGGCATTCTTGACCCATCACGCTTGGCGGGGATTATTGCAAACCCGACGGTTCCCATTACCTTTAAACAAGAAACCAGTATGCCGTTTAAGGATACAGTGGTCAGTGTTTTAATTGATAATTCAGGCTCTATGCGTGGTCGCCCCATTGCTATCGCTGCGATGAGCACAGACATCATTGCGCAAACATTAGAGCGATGCGGCATTAAAACGGAGATTTTGGGCTTCACCACCCGCACATGGAAAGGCGGAAAATCAAGAGAGCTTTGGCTGGATCAAGGCCGACCGGAAAAGCCCGGGCGCTTAAACGATATTCGCCACATTATATACAAAAGTGCTACCTCCCCCATTCGCCGCGCCCGTAAGAACCTTGGCCTTATGCTTAAAGAAGGCATCTTAAAAGAAAATATTGATGGTGAAGCATTGGCATGGGCATATAACCGCATTGCCAAACGTCCTGAAGAGCGTAAAATTTTACTTGTTATATCCGATGGTGCGCCAGTTGATGATTCAACATTATCCGTTAATCCATCCAATATTTTGGAAATGGACTTAAGATCTGTTATTCATTGGATAGAGGACAGCACCCCCATTGAAATCGCGGCCATTGGTATTGGCCATGACGTGACACGTTATTATTCAAGAGCGATCACAATATCAGATGCCGATGAGCTTGCCGAAGCCCTAACGGTGCAATTAACCGCTTTATTTGAGGGGAACTAACACAATGGCACATGAAACAGCACTCTTTGCAGGTGGATGCTTTTGGGGCATGCAAGACCTGATCCGTAAACAAACAGGCATCGTGCAAAGCCGTGTCGGTTATACAGGTGGTCATACGCCTCACCCCAAATACAATGAGGTTTGCATCGGTGATACCGGGCATGCCGAAGCCATTGAAGTTATTTTTGATACGGAAAAAACAACCTATCGCAAGGTATTAGAGTTTTTCTTCCAAATGCATAACCCAACCACAATTAATCGGCAGGGCAATGATATAGGCACACAATATCGATCGGCTATTTTTTACATCAATGATGAACAAAAACAAATTGCAGAGCAGCTAATAAAAGAAATAGATAAGGCCGCCTTCCTCGATGCGCCGGTAGTCACAGAAGTAACAAAAGCCACAGAATTTCATAAGGCCGAAGGGTATCATCAAGATTATTTGGAAAACAATAAGGGCGGCTACACCTGCCACTTTATTCGTGACCAATGGGCCTTATAATTCCGGTTCCGACCTTGATTCTGCGCGTGCATGCAGCCATGATGTCTGAGACATTTCCCAAGCCCTGATTTGGTTATGCAATTCTTTGAAAATAGGATTTTTTGCAGGTAAAAAAGCGGTGATGCAGTCAATAAAATCATTGCGCGCTTCAACTGATGGCGCTTTATTAACATCTAAACTATTATCAATATAATCGATTATTTCCTTAACCGCTTCCTTTTTCTCTTCTGCATCCGGGATATATTTTGCCTTATATAATTGCAGAATGAGTTTATTTCGTTCGTCTTTTTTTGATAATTCCATCATCAAATAAGCGATATTTATATTTATAGATCTCGTCTCAAAAGCCTCACGTAAACTGGGATATGATGTTTCAAAGTTCTTTAAGAACCCCTTTGAAAAACCACCCTTTTGATAAATATCTAATTCTTTGCTCACGACCGATACCTTGGTTGTTTTGAAAATATCTCATTTACCATATATACCCGCATAAAAAATGCAAAGAAAAAAGATTATACTTGCACAGAATTGGCGCTTCTATT
>CAXBFT010000093.1:0-7860 GCA_963974945.1 uncultured Alphaproteobacteria bacterium | reverse complement strand
CGAACGGAGTGCGTAATAGGACGAACGAAGAATGAGATAATTTCAATTGGCACAACAAAGCCAACCAACCACCAAGGAACATTTGGTGGTAAAAATAAGGAGAAGAATTTAAGTCCATGATTATACAGACCAAAAACAATTGTCATCACCATAATGATGACGGCCATTAAGCCGGTTACGATCAAATGGGACGTATATGTAAATGCGTATGGTACAAGCCCCAAAAGATTACCGACGAGAATAAACATGAAAACTGTGAATACAAAAGGGAAATATTGCTTACCTTTTTTGCCTATATTATCTTGAAGCATCTTGGCAACGAATTCATACACCATTTCTGCGGCAATTTGAAAACGCCCCGGGATCATTTCTTTTTTGCGCATGGCAGCAGATAGAAATACAGCAGAGAGCAATGCAGCAATAACCATCCAAAGAGATGAATTTGTGAATGACAGATCATATCCTGAAATATGGATTTCAGTGATTGGTTTAATTACAAATTGGTCAATCGGGCCTGCCACGTTTTATTCTCCGAATAATTTAACTTACACATACAAAATTTTGTAGTTTGTAACGTATTTTTTTCTGACATGCAACAAGGGTTTTTAAGATTTTAATCTTCGTTACTTTGTTTTGTTGCGGCATTGGCACGGTAAACACCACTTACAAATCCCAAAACCAAAAATGAGATCATTCCCCATGGTAGTGTGCCAAAAAGCCAATCAATGCCATAACCTAAAAAGCCGCCGGCAAAGACGCTTGCAAGAAATTCAGAGCCGGCGCGTGCGCTTTTTATCTCATTTTCGGTTGCTTCTTCATCGGCGTGGGATGGCTCTATATTATCTGGCGTGTTGCTGTTTTTTCTTGCTTGTTCAATGCGTTGATTAAGGTCGTCTATTTTTGTTTTTATATCGTTATCATTCATCTTTAGGCCACTTGCTGATCTATAAAATCAAAGGATTGTTGTAAGTCTACAGAGACAAGTTGCGAGACACCTTTTTCGGACATAGTCACGCCATACAGGCGATCCATACGCGCCATACTGAGGCGGTGGTGCGTTATAATGAGGAAACGCGTTTCGCCGCGCTCAGCAATTTCATCAAGTAAATCACAAACGCGATCAACATTAGCATCATCTAATGGAGCGTCGATCTCATCTAAAACACAAATAGGGGATGGATTAGTCAAAAACATACCAAAAATCAAAGCAATTGATGCCAGTGTCTGTTCTCCACCCGAGAGGAGCGATAATGCTTGTAGAGCCTTACCAGGGGGTTGTGCAAAAATTTCAAGACCGGCTTTAAGCGGGTCATCAGAATCAACCAACTCAAGATGCGCTTTACCTCCGTGGAAAAGCTGCATGAATAGGCGTTGGAAATGGGCATTAACATGTTCAAAGGCGGCCAAAAGGCGCTCTCTGGCTTCTTTGTTTATTTTATTGATCCCCCCGCGCAATTCCTCAATTGCCTGTATGAGGTCATTGCGCTCATGCAAGAGCCCGCCCAGTTCGTTTTCAAGCTCTGTCGCTTCGTCTTCTGCGCGAAGATTGACGGGGCCAATGGCATCGCGGCTACGGATTAGGCTTTCTTTTTCTTGTTTCATGCGGGCAATATCGGAAACCTGATATTTAACCAGATCAACCGCGCTATGCTGCAAAAGATCTTGAGGCTTGATATTTATGGTTTCATGGATATTGGTTTCCATTAGCTCTAATTGCTCATTGACTGCAGCCATCATCGCTTGTGCCGCGGCGCGTTCTTCTCTGGCTTCACCGAGTAGTGCTTCGGAATCTTTTAGGGCCTTATTTGTTGTTGATACATCTGATTCGCATTGCGCTAAGGCCTCGGCAGCGCGATTTCTGTCTTGCTCTAACACTGCGATTTTGCCGAGCATCTCATCTTGTCCCTTATCCACCTTTATTGGCTTAGATTGAAGGTCTTTGAGTTTTGTATCCAATAGAGTTATTCGCTCATTAAGCTTTTTAAGGTGTTCGCTTGCACGAATGGATCTGTTTTTAAGGGATACGCGCTCATCTGCTATGGCCTGTATGCGGGCTCGGCGGGGGGTTTGCGCCTGTACGAAAAGGTCAAAGGCCCGCACGCAAGACTGGAATTTTTCTTTTGTAATATCCAATTCTTCTTTGACGGTTTCGATCATGTTCTCGCCAATATCATTGCTATCTTTGGTGTCGAGTAGTGCTTTATAGCCCAATGAATCATGGTCTAGTGTTTCTTTTAACGCCGCAATATCTTCTTCAATGTTGATAATTTGATCTTCATAGCGTTTTTGCTCGCTTTGAATACGCAGGTTTTTATCTTTAATTTTTTGTAATGCAGGGCGTAATTCCAGAAGTTTTCTTTCTGTCTCGCGAATAGCATTAAGTAATGCATTATAATCATCTTTATATTGGTTCTGATTGCTGATGGCGTCTTCTAATGTGTTTTGCGCCGTATTGAGTTTTACTTCAATTTGTGTGCGGGTTTTTTCAAGTTCTATAAGCTTGTTTTTTTGTTCTAAATAAACGGAGTGGCGATCCGTTGCATGTGCTTGAACATGATAGCCATCCCAACGCCAATAATATCCATCGGCAGATACCAACGATTGCCCCGGAGATAATTGGGTATAAAGAGATTCTCCTGCCTGCTTATCCGTGACAAAACCTATTTGCGAAAGGGTCAGGTGCAATTCCTGTGGTGCATTCACATAGGGCAGCATAATTTCTGCGCCGTCAGGTAAGGCGGGCATGGCTGTCATATTATCCATCATACGCCAATGGCTCGGCGCTTCATGGTCTAAAGAGGCCATAAGGGAATCACCCAATGCACGGGATAAGGCTTTTTCAAAGCCACCTTGTGTAATGATGTTGTCTAAAATAGCAGTGAATTTTTCGTCATTATCATTTTTGAAAAAGGTTTCGAGCATAGAAATTTCGGCGCTAAACTCTGTATATGTTGTTTGTGCCTGAGACAGGCTTGTGCGCGCGCGTTCTGTATGGTCTTCGGCGGCGGATATTTCTTCGCGCGCGGGGTCTGTCTTTTCCTTTAAATCGTGCAAGCGCGTTTCAAGTCTGGCTGTTTTTTGTTCCAACTCATGAATAGTGTTTTGACTGTTTTCGTCAATAACAAGACCAGCTTTATCAGATAACGCCTTTTGCTTGCGTCCCAGCAACATATCCATGCGGCTTTGGTTGCGGTTTATTTGATTGGCCAAAGCATCTTCGCGGGCGCGGTTTTCTGCTGCGCTTTCTTTAAGCGATGTATAACGCTCCTCAAGCTGTATGACTTTGGTTTTTAATGCGTCTTTTGCCGCTTCTTTTTGTCCATGGGCGTTGGTATCATTATCTTGTTCCTGTAATAAGGAGGCATGCTCCTCCTCAATTTTTTCAAGCAAGTTTGCGGTTTCTTCTAGGGTATGTTCCTCATGCTGTTTATCAATATTGATTTGATGTAGTTGTGTTTTTGTTTCTTGGAGGTCATTTTTATGACGCTCAATCTCTTCTTCTAAACGTTGGAAGTCGAGTTTAAATTTTTGGAGACGCGCGGCAATATCGGCTTCGGCCTTACGCAAGGGCGGTAAATCTTCGATTTGGGTATTTTGGGTTTTACTGAGCTGTGTTACCGTTGTTAGTTTTTCTGCAACAATAGATTCACATCGTCCAAATTCTGCTTTAATCTCTTTTTGTTTATCAATCAGTGCACGCCATTCCAAATAGGTAATGACCAGCTCCAATTGTCTTATTTGTGCGCTGAGGTTTTTATATTTAGAGGCTTGTCGCGCTTGACGTTTTAAGGCACTCAGGCGGTTTTCCATGCTGCCCAGTACATCTTCAACGCGCATTAGGTTTGTATCGGCGGCTTTAAGGCGTAACTCCGCTTCGTGCCGGCGGGCATATAGCCCTGAGATACCGGCAGATTCTTCTAGGATCATGCGACGATCATAGGGCTTTGCATTGATCATGCGTGTGACATGCCCCTGAGAGACCAAAGCAGGAGAGTTTGATCCCGTCACCGTATCGGCAAACATCATTTGTACATCGCGCGCACGGGCATTCTTACCATTGATTTTATAGCCGGAGCCTTTGTCACGTTCAATCCTGCGGATAACCTCAATATCATCAAATGCATTATAGGCAGATGGCGCTTGACGCGTGCTGTTATCAAGGAGGAGGGAGACCTCGGCAATATTGCGGGGGCTGCGGCGATCTGTACCGGCGAAGATAACATCTTCCATCCCACCACCACGCATACGCTTAGCCGAGCTTTCACCCATTACCCAACGTAAAGCTTCTACTAAATTCGATTTTCCACAGCCATTCGGGCCGACAATGCCATTCAGCCCCGGCCCGATTTCTAGCTCTGTCTTATCGACGAATGATTTAAAACCACTTAGCCGAAGTTTAGAAAACTGAATCATATATTATACTTTACTCAAAAATTTATGCGCCCCGTTTTGAGGCGCATAAAAGGGAGCACTTATTCCCCCGTTTTTGCAAGCGCACTATCAATAGCGGCTTTAATGTCTGCATAAGGTGCAAGACCGCTCATTGTGTTTGTTCCGTTTATAACGATTGATGGTGTGCCTGTGACGTTATGCTCATCCATCGCGATTTGACGGTGATCGCTAAGCGCTTTATGGAGCTCTTCACTTTTAAGGCAAGCCTCGATTTTATCTTGTGAAACACCTGCCAATTTTGCATTTTGTGCAAGATAGCTTACATAATTATCATCAAGCCAATCGCGCTGCGTTTCAAACATCAGTTGAACAAAATTGAAATACGCTTCATCAGGTACACATCGCGCAACGGAGCCCACATGTATATCAAATTTATTGAGCGGAAAATCATCAAAAACAATATAGGCTTTGCCTGTATCAACATATTCTGCTTTTAATTTTTTGAAATTATCTTTATGAAATTGCGCACAATGCGGGCATGTGAAAGAACTGTGTTCAGTAATTTGTACAGGGGCATTAGGATTTCCTAGTATTCTAGGCTTAGATAATGCTTCAATATCCAGATTAACGGTTGCGTCTAATTCTTCAATCGTTTCGATCTGAGCGATTGTTTCAGCTGTTATTTCCTCTGATGGTGTTGCTTCTACTTCTACAACCACGGTGTTCTGCGCATTCTCATCTTTGTTTTTTTGTGCATTTTTATAAAGTCCTGCACCTAATAAGACGGCAAGTAATGCAAAGACAAGTAAGATTATGCCTAAAGGCGATTTGCTTTTATTCTCTGTTGTGTCTGTTTTATTTTTAGACATTTACGTACTCCATAGCTTTCTTTAAGAAAGGGTATACCACACATAAATCATTGAAAAGTCAAGGAATACAAGGCTATTCCTGCCTTGTTTATCCACAAAAATATAATTTTATGGGGATTCGTCAATAAAAAGAATATCGATTCGGTCATCGCTGTTATTACTTTCATCTGATCCCATCGGGATGAGTTTTAGACGTGAGGCGGATATATTATTGTTTATAAGGAATGTGCGCACCTCTAATGCCCGCGCGAGGGACACACGGACATCACTATATTCTTGATTATCAATCGGTGTTGCATAGGCGTGTATTTCCATGCGTACAGATTGTTTTTTACGCATTAGGGGGAGGGCATAATCTTGTAAAAAATCTTTTACATCCTGCTCTAAATATATTTGTGCAGGTGGAACGGCAAAGCTTATGAGTGTTGTTTCTGCCTCAATATCACTTTGCTCCTCATTATGAAATACAGGTTTTCGATTTGGAACTGGAATGTCTATATCAACATTTTCATTGTTCTGCATTACGTTCTTGTGGTTACCCTCAATCAAATCAAGGATTTCAGAGCGCTCTATATCTATTATATTGCTTGCATCATAGTCAATATCAGGCGGGGAAGGCGTATCAATATTTGCGCCTTCTGCGCTCGTTTCGATTGTTTGTGGCGATGGTTGCTCCGTGCGCTCGTTTGATTCTTCAGGATGAAGAGCGCGTTGCTTTAAATATTCCACGTAAGCAGGCGAAACATTTACAATATCAGGTCGCCTTGGTGGAATCGGTATATCACCTTCCTCTGCCCATGTTTGGCCAGAGAAGATAAGAGTAAGCAGGAGGAGGGATGTTATTTTTAGTCTTGTATTACGCAATATAATCCCCCTTTCCGGTTCATATGTCAGGCTTTTTTCTTCGCCAGAATCTTTCTGATTGGCTCGTGGAGCTGTTCATTTGTTGCCACGATATTTCCAGTATCTATTGGATTCTTACGAATGTCATCAATATCTGCAACAAAACCCCCAGATTCTTTTACGATTAAAATACCAGCGGCAACGTCCCATGATTTCAGGTCGCGCTCCCAGAAGCCTTCATAACGGCCTGCCGCGACATAAGAAAGGTCAAGAGCGGCTGCTCCAAAACGACGGAGAGAAAAGCCGGCGCTTTGCATTGCACGATATTCTGTGTTGAATTGCTCTGTCTTTGCTTGTGTGCGCTTTGGCGCGCCTGTTGCAATCATGCTTGGCTCTGCGTCTTGACGGCCGGATACGCGAAGGCGGCGGCGGCGCATAAACGCACCAGTTCCTTTTTCTGCATGGAAAATTTCGTCTTTTACAGGGTCGTGAACAAGGCCGGCAATAATTTCACCTTTATGCTCTAACGCGATTGAAATACACCAATGCGGCAAGCCATGGAGGAAGTTTGATGTGCCGTCCAACGGGTCGATAATCCATCTATATTCGGCATTGGGATTACCCTTTGCGCCGCTTTCTTCCATTAGGAATGCAAAGTCAGGGCGAGATTGGCTTAGTTCCTCAAACAGAATTTCTTCGGATCTACGATCTGCTGCGGATACAAAGTCACCCGGGCCTTTACGCGAAACTTGCAGGTGCTCAACTTCGTTAAAGTCACGAATAAGTGAACGCGCCGCTTTATCACTTGCGCGCATCATTACTGTCATTATGGGCGTATATACTGCCATTTTACATTTCCTTATTTACGATGTGGTAATTGATTGTTTTGTACTTAAGTTAGCCTTTGAAGCGTTCCAAATAGGTGCCGACACCATCTTCCAGGCGAACGACAACTTTTGTTCCGGATTCAACATGGGGCGGAACCATAACTTTTTCGCCATTTTCTAATATTGCCGGTTTATAAGATGTTGTCGCAGTTTGTCCCTTAATTACAGGCTCTGCTTCAACGATTTGCATAACAATTTGATCAGGAAGCTTAAAGCCTAGTGGTTCACCTTCATGGGATTCAACTTCGATAATCATACCTTCTTGAAGATATGCCGCCTGATTGCCCATTTGTTCTTTCGTGACCTCCATCTGATCGTAGGTCTCATTATTCATTAGAACTATAGCATCACCATTTAGATATAAGAATTGGTATGCTGTTTGGTCAAGGCGTACACGCTCAACATTTTCTTGTGTACGAAAACGTACGTTATCTTTATTGCCGGTTTTAATGTCACGCATTTCAATCTGAGAGACAGACGCACCTTTACCCGGTTGTTGAATGTCATTTTTAACAACAACACAAAGGCGACCATTATGCTCAATGACGTTACCGGAGCGAAGAGTGATTGCATTTACTTTCATTATTTGACTTCCATTAGTATAGCCTTGCCAAGGCTTTCTAGTTTTTTCTTAATTTCAGGATCTTCTATACCATCTAATACACTGGATAGATATTTTTTTTCGCTTCCCGTCAAGGGTGAAATAGGTTTTTTATACATTATTGGTGCTTCAGAGAGTTCACTTGCAACAAATTTAATATCTGTGATCCAATCATTGCCAAAAATACTGTTAATACGCTCCAAGATTATGCCCTTTTGATAGGGGAGAATGGTCGCATAAGAGCTTGTTGTCGCAATATCGAGTGTTG
>CAXBFT010000092.1:0-7898 GCA_963974945.1 uncultured Alphaproteobacteria bacterium | reverse complement strand
CGATATTCCACATAAAGGCTTCCATTGCAGTTGGCGCATTGGCCAAATCGATCATTTCTCTATTCATATCATCTGCCGCCGCATAGGCCTTAGAAATCCACATTTGCACGTTCCTCTATTTTTTATATCTATAATCGAGGGACTATAAAGACATAACCATAAAACGCAAGAGGACTTAAACGCCCAAATAAAAATATGCACCACTATGCAAACTCTATATATTTGTGCGATGCCCTCCACCGCCATAAAGGCGTGCGGTTCTAAAATTATCCATCGCGGCAAACATCAATAAAAGCGCGGCCAAGGCTAATCCTGCACTCATGGCCCAATTCCATATCCCGCGATCAATCATTGCATCTACGGGATTGTTCAGGGCATATAAAACATCCACCACATCCCCGCGTTTATTCAGCCGATGACTGGAGCCAACCCGATCACGAAATTTTACCAAGCGCCCCGCGCCATCGGTAAATTCAACCACAGAATAATATGTATAGCCACTGCCCTCGGAGGAGCTGGAATAACGGCTTTCAAAATCAACGACTTCGCCTTGCGCTGGCATGCCGGATCGTATTTTCCCGACCATATCCGCGCCCAGATAATATGCCCCCCCCGCCAAACCCAGCGCAAGAAGCAAACAAATATATCCCCCAATAGAGTAATTCTTTACCATTGCACGCATCCTCTCGCGCACATCTGCCATGCTTAGAACCCTTGCGTTTTTAGAACTCCCTCCCCCTGATGAACTCACACGAAAGCCGTCTTTTTTGGCTTCTTTAAATGCGGCTATCCCTTCATTCCATTCTTTTTTTGGAATTCTGGCAATAAACATACTGATTTTAACACCGATAAACGCAAAGAGAGCCAAGGGCAAGACGATCATCATATAACTAAATTCAACTGTTTGAATGGCTTGATTAAGGATAAATAATCCGGGAGCAAGAAACACAAGGCCAAAAAACAAAAGAGCAAAATGCGGGCGCTTCATTTTCTCAGGATTACGTGGAGAGATCAAAACACTGACGCGCCGCCCGGGGATATTCTTCCCCATTTGACTTGAGCCCAAATCACTAACCTGCTCTCGCCGATCACCATTGGGCATTTTATATTCATAAACGGCATAATAGGTTTCATTGGTAAAACTCTTTTTCGCGCCGCTTTTATTCTGCTGCGAAGACGATTTTTGTTTATTTTGAAAAAATGATGCCACGCGTAAAATCAGATAAAACAAAGGAAAAACAAGCATAAACCCAAGGGATAAGGCCATATTATGCCAGAAATCATCAATCACAAAAGTCTTTGGCTTATTCGCATCATAATACACGCCGATAGATGTCCCCACCTCATAAGAGGGCGAGCTTCCATAGCTCAGCCCATCGCGCACTTCATGCATCACGCCATTATAATCACGGAAAGACAATACCGCCTTATATGATGTTCCGCCATTACTATCACGGCTGCTTTCATTACGCACAACTTTTGCCTGTGCGTATTCACCATTTTGGGTTAAATGCACGTATTTATATCCCGTATAAACACCAAATCCTGTGAATATAATGGGAATAGACATAAACAACAGAACAAAGAGAAGGCTAACCCCGCCTGAAACAGGTTCTTTCTTTAAACCCTCGATCAGAGATGCTTCATCCTCTTTCGCTTTACTCTCTTTTGGCTGCTCTGAAAGCTCATCTTGGTTATCCTCTTTACCAACAACGCGAAGTTCTTTAATGCGCCCTTGTATGCGTTTCCCGCTGATAAGCCATACGAGTTCATATGCCGTTAGCCCACCACCAATCAGAATAAAGACAAATGCCATAATAAACAGGCCGATGGAATTCCATGCGGTAAAAGCATCAAAAACAAAATCAAACATCTTTTTACTTACTCCATATATTTTGTCGGGTTCATGGCAGTCGTGCCTCGACGCACCTCAAAATGCAATTGCGGGGTTGCGACAGAACCGGTTGAGCCAACCTTGCCCAATATTGATCCGCGCTTTACCACTTGCCCCTTTGCTACAGAAATACGATCCAAATGCCCATAGGCGGTCATCCATTGATTATCATGCCGGACAAGCACCAAATTACCTGAACCTTTGAGCGCATTCCCAGCATAGACAACAACGCCATTTTCCGCCGCCATCACCGATGTTCCGCGCGCGGCAGCGATGTTAATCCCGTCATTATGCAAGCCGTTCTTTTTCGCCCCATAATTGGAGATAATCTTTCCCCGTACAGGGGACAAAAATTTGCTCGATGCGCGTTTGGGTGTCGCACCAGTGACTTTTGTTACCTTAACAGATGTAGGCTTATGATAGGCTTGCGGTTTGGATTGTGGCACGGGAACGCCATCTTTAATCATCGCCATTTTAGGTTCCTCAGGCGGCAAGGCATTGCTTTCAACGCCCTGAACTGGGGCACGCGCCATTTTGGCGGATTTGGCCTTTGTAATTTTCTTATTCTTCTGTGCATTACGCGCTGCAGACGGTAAGCGCAGTACAGAGCCTTGCTGCACGATATAGGGGGATTGAATATTATTTAACCGCGCCACCTCCGTAGAGCTGACCCCGAATAAACGCGAGATTCCATAAAGTGTATCCCCCGCGCGCACCCTATAATCTTGGGGCGGAGGTAATTTTAAACGCTGTCCTTCATATAGGGTAAAGGGCGGCTGTAAATGATTGATAACGGCAATATCGCGCATGGATAAACGATAGCGCGTTGAAACACTATAAAGCGTATCACCTCGATCGACGCTATGAATGCCTGCGCTGCCCGCGCCGCTGCTTTGACCATGAACAGTAACGGGCGCAAGCGTTTGGTTGCCCGAACAAGACGACACAGATAAACAGATAATAATTATAAAAAGAGAACGAATGCCCATTTGTGCATAATACACGTCAACACGGTAACGGTCATTATGAATTTACAACTTGCACCACATCATTTTTTTCATGTGATATATCGGGCAATAATGGCACAAAACGCACAGGCATAATATCACGTAGGGAGTACGCCTCATCACTTTCCTTTTTATAAAGCCGTAACGTTTGTGCGCCGCTTTCACCCACGGGAATAATCATCATCCCACCAATATTTAATTGATCCATCAATGCCTCAGGCGGTTTGGAACGCGCGGCGGCGGTCACAATGATCTTATCAAAGGGCGCTTGATCTATACCATTTATCCTTGGCCAACCTTTCATACCGTCGGCGGCAATAGCGGTAATATTACGAAGGCGCAAACGCTCCAGACGCTTTTCGGCATCAATCAACAAATGCTTATGCCGCTCTATTGTATAAACACGCCGACATAAATGCGACAGCACCGCCGATTGATAACCACACCCCGTCCCGATCTCAAGCACCTTATCCCGATCCGAGAGCTTCAATGCCTGCGTCATCAGGGCAACAACATAGGGCTGGCTAATTGTTTGACCAAGACCGATAGGCAGGGCCATATCCTCCCAAGCTTGGTCTTGGGAATGCGCAGGCACGAATTCATCACGCGGCACGCGCTCAATCGCCGATAATACATTGGTATCGGTGATCCCCTTATTACGAAGATCCATGATCAGGCGGATGCGTTTATTTATCGCTTGTGTGTTCATTGCTTCTCATCTTTAAAACGATAAAACAGATCATATGTCATTGAATTAATAATGGGACGATTATCTTTTATCTCACCATAGACACTCAAAATATCCATACGAAGCATCACAACATCATTTTCCAGCTCTAAAAACAATGGCTCATTTTGGTTTTGACGTGATTTATTGGCTGTAATAAAATCTGTAACATCCTCTTCAAGAAGAATTTCTCCTGCATATTTGAATTGTAGGATTGCACTCTCCTTATCAAAAGATACATCTAATTTTCGCGGATCACCTTCTGCACAATTTTCTTTCTTACAGATATTTGAACTTTTTATTAAAAAGCGATAAGGTGCAATATCTTGCACAACATTTACATTTGAATTATTCCAAATTTGAATGACTCTTGCGTTATCTGCGGAAGAATATCGATACGCATAATCAAAACCAAGCTGATTGCTGACCAAATCATTGGCGTAACATCTTTTTGTTTTTTGATCCGTAGGTTTAAACAAGCGATAAACCAGTTCATCTCTTTGCGTATTGCATAAATATTCAACGATTGAACTGATCGACATACGGTCATTAAACGGAATATCCCCTTGCGCCTTTTGCACTTTTCCAGCCTTGATTAAATCATTATTTTCCAATAATCGCTCAAGCCGCAAAAATTGGCTTTGCCCCGAAACGTTCACCGCGCTCCATGGGCCGAAAGATGCAAACACCAATAAAATTGCAAGGATGGCCTTAATCGGCATTTTCGAAAATATATTCCCGATCGCCAAAATGGAAAACCACATTGCGGTGAGCAAGAGGAAATAGCGTTGCTCTGTCATGCCATAGGCACCGATGCGCTCCCAGATTGCAAAGAAATGAAAACCCACGGGGATAATCAAGGCAGGGAAAAAGATTTTATGCAATAAGCGAAGCTGCGCCGAGCCGCTCTCTCGAAGCGGCCAAGAAACCAAATAGGTCACAACCCCCGCCCCGACAAAGCCGCTAATCAAATAGGCAAGAATACCTTTTGGCAGACTTTGATCAATAATAACTTTACCAAAATATGCATAGAGGATCAGCAAATAAACAAAGACCATCGGCGCGGAAATCCAATTGGCAATAAATTTCAACCCTGGCGGATCGCTGCAATCATCATTACTAAATTCAAATTTCTTTGGCACCCAGCTTAGGGCATAAACAGGCCCCAAAACAAAGCCTGAAAACGTCCATATATCACCATAAATCTCACCATCAATATTAATATTGAATAATTTTTCAATCGCAAAAAACGCTGTGCTTAGGCCACCTGCGAATAAGATCAAGGCGATATAAGATACGGCAACACCAAACCACATTTGGCGGTTAAAGAACCAAACCGAAACATCATCCCCGCTCTTTAAATACGCGGCAAACATAAGGGTAAGTAATAAAGCGGGCATAAGGAATAAAAGATGCATACCCCAAACTTGTGAAAACCAGAGCAACGCGACAATCCCCATTGCAGGAAGTAACGTAAGAAAGACGGAAGATTTAAAGGAAAGCGCCTGACTCTCGGTCATTAATTTTGCAATACCGAACCAAAAATACAGACACCCTAAAATACAGCATATCCGTAAAATGTTATCATCTTGCAGAGCAACCAAATCGTGAATGCCTATAAAGACCAGAATAAAAATACAAATCGCGCAGATCACCGATAACGGAAAACGCCACACGGTCGCGATCAATTCATCAATCGGGATAAGTCTTTCAATTATATTCGTCATTCTATCCCTTGGTGATTTTTGTAATCCCACCCATATACGGCTTCAACACCTCTGGCACAAAAACGCCGCCATCTGTGGGGTCGTAATAATTTTCGATCACTGCGATAAGCGCGCGCCCAACCGCAACGCCGGAACCGTTAAGCGTGTGAACGAAGCTCGTGTCCTTTTCGCCTTTTGCGCGGGTGCGGGCATTCATACGACGGGCTTGGAAATCACCGCAATTTGATACGGATGAGATCTCACGATAGGTTTCTTGCCCGGGCAACCATGCCTCAATATCATAGGTTTTCACCGCGCCAAACCCCGTATCACCGCTGCATAATTTCACGGTACGAAACGGTATTTCAAGCTTTTTAAGAACGCTCTCCGCGCAATTTAACATGCGCTCATGCTCGGCCTCGCTTTGATCGGCGCTAGTGACACTCACCATCTCAACCTTATAAAATTGATGCTGACGCAGCATCCCCTTTGTATCACGCCCCGCGCTGCCTGCCTCACTGCGGAAACACGGCGTATGCGCGCAATAACGACGTGGCAGGGTTTCATCATCCACAATGCTATCGGCTACGATATTAGTAATCGGTACTTCGGCGGTGGGGATGAGGTAATGATCTGTTTCGCGGGTACTGAATTGATCCTCCGCAAATTTCGGCAACTGCCCAGTCCCGTAAAGTGCATTATCACGCACCAAAAGGGGTGGTGAAACTTCGGTCAGCCCATGTTCGGCTGTATGCGTATCAAGAAAAAACTGCGCCAAGGCACGTTCCATCCGCGCCATCGCGCCATAAAGCATGGTAAAGCGCGCACCAGACATCTTCGCCGCCGTATCAAAATCAATCAGGCCAAGTGCCTCACCAATCTCAACATGGTCGGGGCCTGTTTGGTGTTTGATTACGCCCCATTTATGGATTTCAACATTGTCATTTTCATCCGCGCCATCGGCTACATCCGTCGCCAGCATGTTTGGCAGACCGGAGAGCAAAGTATTTAGCTCCTCCCCCAGCGCCCGTTCTTTTTCCTCAAGCTCACCCATTTGGGTTTTGATTGCCGCGACAGCATCCATTTGCGCGCTGGCATCACCACCCTCTTTTTTGATCTGACCGATCTTTTTGGATTCGTCATTACGCGTTGCTTGAAGCTCTTGCAACTGCGTCTGCGCTGCTCTACGTGATTCATCAAGACTTAAAATTAATGGGCTTTGCGGTGATAAACCACGACGTTTCATTGCCGCATCAAATTGCGTTGGATTGGTTCTGATTAATTTTATATCATGCATCGTGATTTACCTCTTCGCGTTATATACAAAGACATAAACGGCGTGGCACGTAACGTCAATGCCAGATGCAAGAATGCCCCTTATAGTCCATAAGCGTCCATCATATCTGCCACAGGGTCAATTTTGAGCGGCGCTTCTGTTACGGCGCTCACCCCTGTTTGGACAACACTATCCAAGGCGGATGCCGTAACGCCCTGACCGATTGCCGCGGTTGAGGCCGCGGTTGAGGCCGGTGCAAATGGTGCAACAAAATTTGCAACCGATTCAAGATTAAAGAAATCATTCAAAAGCCCTCCTTCCCCGGAAATTCCTAAATATTCCAGCGCAGGTTGCCCATAATGCAGCATGCCGTTTTTAATAATCTGCATTGCTTCATTCGGGTAATGCACAGAATCAATGAGGAATAAATCAAGAGCCACCGCGCCACCAAATCCCAATGCCGCACCGACAGCCAAATTAAAAGCCATCTTCAGACCATGTCCGATTATTTTTTCACCGGCGCTTTTCTTCTTTTTATGATGCCCATAATGCTCATCATTTGCCGCAGAACCATGATTAGGGACCTTCTGCGTTTTATGGCTTTCCATGCCTTTATCCGCAGAACTATCAAAAATTTTCGGTAGAGCCAGTCCCATTACATTTCCCCTGAAATTTATAATCTTTATTGTTGACTTTGATAATCATTCTCACTAAACATCAATCTTGTCAACTGGTAATGAGAATTATTATCAACATAGACCACAAATAAAGAATTAATGAGTAATAAAATGAACCCACTTATCAAAAAAGTTATAAGCCCCCTCATTCCACTAAGTATAGTGTTTGCCTCGGCTGCGCATGCGGATCCGGTTATAAACTTCCATAACCCCTATTTGAACAAAGATTTTCCGAACGTGGATTGCGCCATTAGAAAAGTTGATATGTGTAAATTTGGTAATAGTATTGATGGTAATAACATTTGTAAAATGGATGACTTTCTTAATGATGTGGACGGCAACTTACAAAAAGCCAACGGGCTTGCTATTTTTGCTAATTTTGAACATGGAGCAGCATTCCATAAAGAGGATTGTATAGGACAACATACACGCACCACAATGGTTAATATATACAACTCTGCGGCTGAAATAATCCGCCTGCAAACAGCACTTGATCAATTCAAAGCATCGGGAAATACGTTTAAAATCAATGAAAACACTGCTAAAATAGATGATTTTTATAGCGGTATAGAAAAATTTATAAATGGAGCAAAAGGTGAGACGGACGGGTT
>CAXBFT010000091.1:0-7911 GCA_963974945.1 uncultured Alphaproteobacteria bacterium | reverse complement strand
TCAGGTTATGAGCCTGACGAGCTACCGGGCTGCTCCATCCCGCGACAAAGAGATAGGGCGTTATATACCCTTAAATCTTTTAGGTCAAGGACATTACCAAATTAAATTCCACCCATCACAAACACCCCTCTACATGGCTCTCACATTTACTAAAAATTCATCGACACGCGCCTGTAGGTCGCCTGTTTTTTCAGAAAGATCGCGTGACACATCTAAAACGCTAGATGATGATTCACCCGTTTCCGCCGCGGCGCGTTGAACACCGGAAATATTATTGGATACCTCGACCGTTGCGGATGCCTGCTGCTCTACCGAGGAGGAAATTGAGGCACTGATTTCGCTAATCTGAGTAATCACATTTGTAATCTCACCAATGGCTTGCGCGGTTGATCGGCTCACATCTTGAATGCTGCTGATTTGAGTATTGATTTCCTCTGTTGCTTTTGCGGTTTCAAGCGCCAAGCTTTTGACCTCTGAGGCAACAACAGCAAACCCCTTACCGGCGTCCCCTGCCCGCGCGGCCTCAATTGTTGCATTAAGAGCCAACAAATTCGTTTGCTCGGCAATGTCAGAAATAATGCTGGTGACCTCACCTATCTTTGTTGCCACATCAACCAAACTGGCCACAAGCTGCTCTGATTTTTTAGCTTCCTTTACAGCGACATCGACAATGCGCATTGATGTGCCAACCTGCGTTGCAATTTCTCCGACAGACGCGGAGAGTTCCTCCGTTGCCGCGGCAACGATGCTAGACTGGCTACTGGTTTCCTCTGCAGCGGAGGCTAACATTTGCGCCGTATTTTGCATTTGCGATGCAGAGGTCGCAACGGCCCCGACCAATGACTTAACGCCGCTTTCAAAACCATCTGCAAGCGCCCTGTTCTCATCCTTACGCGGGGTCAGATCCGTCGCGAATTTAATAACCTTAACGACCTTACCGTTCAAATCCATAATGGGGTTATATGATGCTTCAATCCACACCTCAATCCCCCCCTTACCAATACGTTTATACTGACCGGCTTGAAATTCCCCCTCGGAAAGCTTGCGCCAGAATTCCGAATATTCGGGGCTATGCCCGTAATCCGCATCAACAAACATGCGGTGGTGCTTGCCTTTTATTTCATTCAAACCATAGCCCAGCGTTTTCAAGAAATTTTCATTCGCCGTTTGGATTGTACCATCAAGGGTAAATTGAATGACGGCTTGCGAGCGACTAATCGCATCGACCTGCCCTGATAAATCGGCATAGTCTTCCGTCTTTTTTGTCACGTCAGTTGCAAATTTAATGATTTTTGTAACGTTGCCATTTTTATCAATGATTGGATTATACGATGCCTCAATCCACACTTCTTTTCCGCCCTTGCCAATACGCTTATATTGCGCGGATTGAAACTCTCCATTGGCAAGTTTACGCCAGAATTCTCTGTATTCGTCACTATGTTCAAAGCTTTTTTCAACAAACATACGATGATGCTTGCCCTTAATTTCCTCCAAAGAATAGCCAAGAACAGAAAGGAAATTATCATTCGCGTCAATAATATCACCAGTAGTTGTGAATTCAATGCGCGCCTGAGATTTATCCAAGGCCTCCAAACAGGCGGCCATACCCGCTGCCGTTTCTTCCAATGCTCCATATTTCTGATTCAGCGCCTCTTCCCTCATCGCGTTCATATTAGCAGCTTCATTCGCACTATTCTTGAAATATTTAAAAGCCATTGGCATCACCTTCTTATTAAATGGATATAAAATTATATTCTTCAACCCTAAGAATAATTGAAAAAGAGAGAAATATCTCCACAATTGTTTAATACCTACAGTTGTACTTCGTTATCTTATTAAAAACCAAACGCAAAGCAGAGCCAATTCAATTGACTCCCCCCTTCTGATCCCGTAAATTCACGGCATATCAACACCTCACAAGGGGTGCCTGCCATATAACTAAGGTCGGCTGAGATTATACCCTTGGAACCTGATGCGATGAAACGCCGTAGGAATGTGAGAAAACATGAGCAAAAATCCGCAGAAAATATCGGTTATTGGCGCAGGCATTATGGGCATTATGAGCGCATATTCCCTGACAAACCGCTTTCCTGATGCTAAAATCACCCTTTACGATGCCAAAGGCTTCCCCGCCAATAACGCAAGCTTTGCCGCAGGGGGCATGATCGCCCCGTTAAGTGAGCTGGATCATATGCCGCCTCATTTTCTGGATGCGGGGTTTACAGCCATATCCCTATGGGCTGACGCGGCGCACATTCTTCCTGATACGTTCGAATTCACAAATAACGGCAGCTTATTCATAACCCACCAACAAGATCGACACTTGTTAGAGCGGTTTAAATCCGTTCTACCTGCACCTTCGGATGATTGGAAAAACATGAATGCAGATCAGATTACTGCGCTTGAACCATCCTTAAAAAACAATGTTTTCCGCCAAGGGATTCATATGAAGCGCGAAGCCCATCTTCACCCGCGTAAGGCCATGAACGCCCTTCTAAGTGCCATTTCATATAAAGAGCAGCGCAAAGCTTGCCCCGATGAAGAAAGCCAAAGCGCAGATTGGGTCATTGATTGCCGAGGCATAGAAGCCAAGAGCAGCGCGCCCGATCTACGCGGGGTTAAAGGTGAGATTTTAATTGTTCACAATCCCGAATTCACACTATCGCGCCCATTGCGCCTGATGCATCCGCGCTATCCGCTTTATATTGTCCCAAGGCAGGGTAACATCTTTATGATCGGCGCAACCATCATCGAAAGCGACAGCGAAAACCATGTCTCCCTACGATCAGGGATGGAGCTGATGAGCGCGCTTTACAGTATAGACCGAAGTTTTGGTGATGCAAAAATCATTGAGATGCTTTCAGGCATTCGCCCATCATACCCCGACAACTTGCCGCAAATCCATATTAAGGGTAACATTATCCGCGCCAATGGCCTTTATCGCCACGGATTCTTATTCTCCCCCGTTTTGGCGCAAACAATCACCCATTATATAGCAGGCGAAGAATACCAACATAAACACTTGTTTTTAAAAGAAGAAAGCAATGAACATCATCCTGAATGGCGACGCGCACACGCTTAAAACTGCGCAAAATATCGATGCATTTTTACAAGATCAGGGCTATAACGGCAAACTGGTTGCCGTGGCGATGAATGGTGCATTCGTACCAAAATCAACCTATGCCTCCACCACAATTAATGACGGCGATAAAATTGAAATCGTCGCCCCCATGCAAGGCGGATAGAGTTATGAATGACTGGCAAATCAAAGACACATCGCTAAGCTCACGCTTATTTTTGGGAACGGCTGCCTACCCGTCTCCCGAGACATTGCAGAAATCAATAGAGGCCGCACAGCCTGGCATGCTCACCGTATCACTGCGCCGCGAAAATGCCGCGGGCAAAGGGCAGGATTTTTGGAATATCATCAAAGGCTTTAACATCCCAGTCCTGCCCAATACCGCTGGGTGCTACGGCGTAGTGGAGGCCGTAACCACCGCGCAAATGGCGAGAGAGATATTCGAAACGAATCGTATAAAATTAGAAGTTATTGGCGATGATTACACCTTACAACCCGACCCTTACGGCTTATTAGAAGCAACAGAAAAACTTATTACCTTAGGGTTCGAGGTCTACCCCTACATGACCGATGATCTTGTTTTGGCCGGGCGTTTGGTTGATTTGGGATGCGATATTCTGATGCCTTGGGGCGCGCCTATTGGCTCTGGTCGGGGGCTAAATAATATCTATGCGCTGAAACAATTACGCGATCGTTTCCCCGATAAAACATTGGTCGTGGATGCGGGGCTTGGCGCACCATCCCACGCCGCCGCTGCAATGGAATTAGGATATGACGCGGTATTGCTTAATACGGCGGTGGCCAAGGCCGGTGATCCTGCACTTATGGCCAAAGGCTTTGCCGATGCCGTTAATGCGGGGCGCGCGGGCTACCTCGCAGGGATCATCGCTCCCCAAGAAAAAGGAGCGCCATCAACGCCCCTTCTTGATAAACCGTTTTGGCATCAAACAAATGATTAAAATGATGGTGTTATTTCTTCAGGCTGATCATCAGTTAACACATGCATAACAGCTAAACTAGTCCCTGCCCCTAAACCTGAAACCAGCCCCGTCGCAGTGGACGTCCCTATCACGTTCGTATCATTATTTTCAAGAATTTCTTTCGCCAGCTCCTTTTGGGTAGCTGAAAGTCCTTCAAGAGAATCAGAGCTTACATCTAATTTAGGTTCATCACCAACAATGTTCCTAACAACACCAGTCACACCGCCTAAGGCCGTTCCAGCAACAGTTGCTGCTGTCAGTTTAATTGCTGCGCCCAAAAAATCTCTGCGAGATGTTTTTTTATCTTCGTCCATTTTAATACCCCTTATATTTATTGAGCAAATATACACATTCTTAAATCAAAAAGTCAATTTTCATATATCCAAAGAAAATTAGGACTTGTCATCGCATCATATATATTCATAAATAACCCCATGAACCGCTATATACGCCAAATGACATTGCCGGAGATGGGATTGAACGGGCAAGAATCCTTACGCAATGCGTGCATCGTGATGGTTGGTGCAGGCGGATTAGGCAGTGTTGCCCTGCCCTATCTTGCCGCGGCGGGTATTGGCAATATCACCATTATCGACCATGACACAGTTGACCTACACAATCTGCATCGACAAACCATATTCCGCATGGATCAAATCGGTATGAACAAAGCCCTTTGCGCCAAGGCTTATCTAGAGGCTCTCAACCCTGATATTACCTGCTTTGCAATCACGGAAAAACTCTCTAGTGATAATGCCAATGATATATTTACCGAAGGCACACACACACATACCGCCGCGAATTTTGACCTCATCCTAGACGGTAGTGATAATTTTGAAACCAAAGCCCTGCTCAATACGCTTTCCATCCAAACGCAAACGCCCCTTATCACCGCAAGCGTGAATCAATGGGGCGGGCAGATTGGCGTGTTTGAAGGATATAGAAGCGATAAACCATGTTATCAATGCCTTTTCCCTGATTTCCCAACAGATGCAAAAAACTGTAATGAGGCAGGTATTCTAGGGACATCAGCAGGCATAATAGGCATGATGCAGGCGCATATCGCCCTAACATATGCCACTGAAATAAAAGAATATAATGACAAAAATTATCTTACATATAATTTAAAAACGATGCGAAGCGAATTTATTTCGTGCCATAAAGACCCATCATGCCCACATTGTAATCACGATGCCATAAAACCCAATATTCCAAAGAAAGACAACACCATGCCCGCGATGATCTCAATCGACCAACTCAATGACACCGACACGATTATCATTGATGTGCGCAACCCTGATGAGCTGATCGCAGATCCGCTCAATAATTCACAAATCACCCATACGCCAATTAATATCCCCCTGCCTGAGTTTATTTCTCGCATGGATGAGCTGCCCGAAGGCAAACGCCTTGCCTTTATATGCGCCGGAAATATCCGCAGCCGCCAAGCCGCCGACTACCTCGCGGCAAAAGGGTATGATAACGTATGTATCCTTGACAAGTTCAGCCTTTGAACCCCAAAGCTTTAAGTACACTGAAATCTTAAAGATTTCAGACGTGAACAGGCGTGAGGCGCGCCGCGTATAAACATACGCACGCAACGAATAACGCATTTACGGCTGAAATATTTAAGATCTAACCACTTCAGGACGGGGGTAGAGTTTATCCATTGCGATAGACAGCCCTGTCTCCTGCACGATGCGCACGTGTTTACGGCGCAATTGGCGAGGCTCAAGAACGCCGCAACTATGCGCGATCACTTCAACCTCATGGGATATATTCTTTGCATAATTGGCAACCTTAACCGCTTTATCCTCAGGATTTAATCCAGCCTGCAAATGCTTTTGATGCGTTGCCACACCTGTTGGACATGTATTTTTATTACATTTCAACGACTGGATACAGCCCAAAGCAAACATAAACCCGCGCGCAGAATTCACAAAATCCGCGCCCGTACAAAGCGCCCAAGCCACATCTGCGGGGTTAATCAACTTTCCTGAAGCAACGATATGGATGCGCTCTCTCAGGCCGTATTTGTGCAAAATATCCGAAACCATCGGCAACGCTTCTTTCAATACCAAGCCAACATTATCCATCAATGACATCGGCGCTGCGCCTGTTCCGCCGTTACCGCCGTCAATTGTGATAAAATCAGGGGCGCTTTCAATACCGCGGCGCAGGATGCATTTACACATATCCTCAATCCACTCAGGCGAGCCAATCACGGTTTTAAAACCCACTGGCTTGCCTGAAATATCGCGCACATGGTTAATAAAATCCAAAAGCTCAGACACATTACTGATCTCCGGATGACGATTGGGAGAGATAGAGGCTTCGCCCTCCTTAATACCACGAATACGCGCAATATCGGCCGAGACCTTATCGGCAGGCAGAATTCCGCCCTTACCCGGCTTTGCGCCTTGGGACAGCTTAATTTCGAACATTTTCACCTGTTCTATCGCGGCAACATCGCGCAGTTTTTCATCACTTAATGTGCCGTCCTTATTGCAAACGCCATATTTGGCCGTACCGATCTGAAACACTATATCTGCGCCGCCTTCAAGGTGATAAGGCGACAAACCGCCCTCCCCCGTATTAAGCCAGCAACCCGCCATTTTCGCGCCCTTGGATAAAGATTGCACCGCGGGTTTTGAAATAGCGCCATAGCTCATGCCGGAAATGTTAATGATAGAACGCGCATCATAAGGATTCTTACAATAAGAGCCTATACGAATGACCTGCGTTTCCGCCGCATCACGATCAAGCGGAGGAAAGGCCGCGCTTGTAAAGATATAAGATCCCGCTGCATTCAAATTTTTGGTTGAGCCAAAAGCAATGGTCATGCCTTTATTCTTGGCCGCGCGATAGACCCATTCACGCTCGGCGCGGTTAAAAGGCATCTCTTCACGATCCATGGCAAAGAAATACTGGCGAAAGAACTCACCAAGAAACTGAAATAAATAACGAAACCGTCCAAGTACAGGAAAGTTATGGCGCACCGCGTCTTTACGCTGCGTCGCATCCACGATATACATCACCACCACACTGGCCGCCAATATACCGATGGCAACGATAAAAAATGTGGCCAACATTGCCATGCCTTGGGCAACCCAACTTGGCAGTAAAATCATGTAATCTCTCCGCTTTTTCTACTTTAATAACGCGCACAGCTATACTCCCTGCACAATAAATTGTCCAACGATAATCCCCATATTTTCCATACAAAAAAGGCAGTTCAGGGAACCGCCTTTTGCATAGCTTAAAAAACCAAACGCGTCTTAAGCGGCTTTTTTTGCATTTTTCTCATTCTCGATACCTTCAAGAATAAGTGCTTTTGCTTTTTCAGAACCTTCCCAGCCCTGCATCTTTACCCATTTGCCTTTTTCAAGGTCTTTATAATGCGTGAAGAAATGCTCAATCTCATCCAAAAGGATTTTTGGTAAGTCGCTATATTCTTTAATATCGGCAAACATTGGGTGGGTTTTATCAACGGGAACCGCCAGAATTTTCTCATCCTGACCGCCATCATCTTCCATAACCAAAACACCGACAGGGCGCGCAGCAATCACAGCACCCGGTACAATCGCATGTTGTGCATAAACCAATACATCAACAGGGTCACCATCACCGCCTAAAGTTTGCGGGATAAATCCATAATTTGCAGGGTAGAACATTGCCGTATGAACAAAGCGATCAACGAATAATGCGCCTGACTCCTTGTCAATTTCATACTTAACAGGCGTGCCGCCCATTGTGTTTTCAATAATGACGTTTACGTTGTTCGGCGCATCCTTGCCGACAGAAATTTTTGAGATGTCCATGATCGCTCCAGTAATTTATATTTTTCAATCATGG
>CAXBFT010000090.1:0-7952 GCA_963974945.1 uncultured Alphaproteobacteria bacterium | reverse complement strand
TTCCCATGGATGTAAAAAAAGCAGTTAAACGTTTGCGCACATCATCGGGATTTTTAATCGTATTAAGCTCCTTACGGAACTCTGCTGCGCCATCAAAGCCTGTGCAATACCATGACAGATGTTTGCGGGCAAACGGTACGCCTTTACGCTCACCATAATGCTCTAAGATCATATCATAATGGGCGAGGATAAGGTTGAGCTTTTCTGTTGTATCGGGTTCGTTGCCGATTGATCCCTTATCCATATAATCCATAATTTGTCGCAAAACCCATGGCTTTCCTTGTGATCCGCGCCCAATCATTACGCCATCTGCGCCCGATTGTGTCATGGCCTCAATCGCATCATTAGGGGTTAGGATGTCGCCGTTAACAATGACGGGAATAGTGACAGCATCTTTTGTCGCACGCACCGCCGTCCAATCCGCTGTTCCGGTATAGCGCTGCTCTCTTGTGCGGCCATGGATGGTGAGCATATGAATGCCGACATCTTGTGCCTTACGGGCGAGGGACGGGGCGTTGAGGTTTTCCGCGCTCCAACCGAGGCGCATTTTCATGGTGACGGGAACGTTAACGGCTTTAACCACCGCATCCATAATCTGCGTGGCAAGCGTTTCGTCCTGCATCAATGCCGATCCGGCCATTTTATTGACGACTTTTTTGACAGGGCATCCGAAATTAATATCTATAATTGCCGCGCCGCGATCCACATTCATCTGTGCCGCCCGTGCCATCGTCTGGGGGCAGCACCCTGCAAGCTGCACCGCCATTGGGAATTCCTCGGAATAATCCTCATTCATTTTAATGGATCTGCTTTTTTCCGCGATCATCTCACGGCTGGCAATCATTTCGGAAAACACCAATCCCGCGCCGTATGATTTCACCAATTTACGAAACGGTAAATCACTCACCCCCGACATAGGGGCAAGGAAGACGGGGTTTTTGATTTCAATGTCACCAATATTAAAGCTCATATGCGGGTTCTAGCATAAAAGGGGGCAGGGTTTCTATATTTTAATCGTGCCAATTTTCACTGGGGCTATGGCGGATTTAATTGCGCGGGAGAGGGTTTTGATTTCATCGGGGGTGTAATCATCATATGCGCATTGAACCTTGCGCCCTAAACCATGCTCGGCGCTATAACTGCCGCCAAAATCATGGACAACCATATCATTGACCCATTTGCGTATTTGGGTTTCATAGGCCATATCTTTTGCGCGCGGGTCTTGGCGATCAAGCACAAGCGCACTATGCACCGCTCCGTCACCGATATGACCGAAATCACAAAGGGTCAGTTCGGGGTGATGCGCTTTGAGCTGTTCTTCCAGATGTTTTCTAAAACACGTAATATCCCCGCGCTTGAATGATATGTCAAACGCATAGAGTTTGCCTGATTTCTGTACCCCTTCGGAGATGGAATGGCGTAAATGCCAAAGCTTATCGGCATTGCCGAGGAGGGCATTTTCAAGTGGTGAAACATCTTGGTCCCACAGTTCTGAGAGTAGAGTTTCTAAAACTTCGTCCAGTGTAAGCTCACTCTCGCGTGGCTCCCATGTGCGACCAAGCTCTAAAAGGATCGCGTAATCTGGAATATCATCCGCGCCAAAGGGGGATGGCAGGGATGGGTTATGATGAAAGGCAGCCTTCATAGCATTGCCCGACATACCCTCAAACGCGGTTAAATAGGTGCCGCAGCGTTTTTCAACCTCAATCAAAAGGGCGCTTATGTCATCAATAGAAGATGGGATGAGTAGCGCCGCCGCGCTTTGGCGTGTCACGGGGACAAGGCGTATAGCAATTTCGGTGACAATGCCAAATACACCGCCTGATCCGATAAAGAGCTGCTTCACATCAAAGCCTGTATTGTTCTTATGCAGCGGGCAGAGCGCATCGATAATTGTGCCATGTTCATCGGCGAGAACGGCCTTAATGCCCATCACATGTTCACGCATCCCGCGATATTTCAAATAGCGCGAGCCGCCCGTATTGGTCGACACCATCCCGCCAATGCACGGGTCGGAGCCAAGGTCGATAGGCAGATGCAGGCCATGATCATGCGCGGACGTGTTGAGGGCAGAGAGCCTTACACCCGCGCCGACTTGCGCGCTTTGGTTAATGGGGTCAATTTCGGTGATGGTGTTCATGCGATCAAGGCTGAGGATGATTTGTGTGCCGCTCTCATCGGGGACAGAGCCGCCAACGAGACCTGTGTTACCTGATTGCGGGATGATGTGCAGATTATGCGCAAAGGCGTAGGCCATGATTTTTGATATGTCTTCGGTTGAGGTCGGACGCAAGACCAGCACCGCCTTACCCGTATCACCGCGCGCGCCGATTTCATAGGCTGATAAATCTGTGTCAGGCGTGCAAATGCCCTTTTGATCCATAAATGTTTGAAAGAAATGAAGATGCGTTTGATCCATGGTTTTATGACTTTAATACGGTTTGTACGGTGCAGAGCAGTTTATTTTTCTGATAAGGTTTATTCAATACAGTGTATTCATCCAAAAGGTTAATGTCTGGGATAGATGATTTTATAAACCCTGTTGTGAACAGAATTTTTATGTCAGGGCGCAAAACGAGGGCGCGAATTGCCAGTTGTACGCCGTTCATATCTCCAGGCATGATAATATCAGTGAACAGAAGGTCGATATGAGTATCGGGATTTGCCAGTATATCGATGGCTTGCTTTGCATTGGCTGCTTTTAGAATTTTATATCCGTTATTTGCTAAAATGGTGATGGCAAGCTCACGAATATCATCTTCATCTTCCGTCACAAGAATGGTTTCATGAGCTTGTATGATATTTATTTCTTGTTCATCTTCCCTGGCTATCGCTGTTTCTTGCATGCATTGTGGAAGGTATATGTTGAATGTTGTGCCTCCACGCGGCGCGCTGATAATATCAATAGCTCCGCCACAGCTTTGGACAAAGTTATGGGATATGCTCATCCCCAATCCTGTGCCTTTGCCTATTTCTTTGGTGGTGAAGAAGGGGGTGAAGATTTTATCTTTTATATCATCGGGAATGCCAATCCCCGTATCAGATATGCTCAGGCAGATATAGCGCCCCTCAGCAAGATTAAGTCTTTGCGCTTTTTGCATGTTGAGGGAGGAGTTTTGAGTTTTGATCTTGATGATTCCTCCATCAGGCATGGCATCGCGTGCATTTGCGCTCATATTGATAATCAAAAGCTCTAATTCGAACGGGTCGATATTGCATGTCCAGAGCATATCATCAAGATCATTCTGTATTTGTACAATCTGTCCGATTGTGCGCGCCATCAGGTCTTGCATTTTTGTTATTATATCATTGATGTTTGTCGGGACATGGACCATATTGCGGTGACGAGAATAAGTCATAAGATGCTGAACCAAATCCGCACCTTTTTGTGCCGATCTTTGAACGGTTTTTAGCTTTTTCTGGCAGTATTGATCATCATCATATTTACGGTGAATATACTCACTTAATAATTGGGTGTTACCTAAAACAACAGTAAGTAGATTGTTGAAGTCATGGGCAATGCCGCCTGTTAATTGCCCAATAGCCTCAATTTTTTGAGAATGTTCGTATTTCTGCGATATGTCGTATTTTTCCAGTTTAACTTTAAATGTATGGCGTGCCTTTTCTATCGCAAACAGCATGATGTCAGGGGAAATATTATCTTTGCGCAGGTAATCTTGTGCGCCATATTTCATGCTTTCTTTAAATATGGTGCGGTCACTATCACCCGTTAGAATAATAGCCGGATATGGGGGCAGGTCTGTTTGGGCATTATATATTTTTTTCAGGATTTCGATGCCATTGATGTCGGGGAGGCGATAATCAATGAAAATACAATCAAACATGCCGTGCTTTATAAGCTCCAGACCTTTTATGCCATTTTCTGCAGTTTCAATTGTTATTGATGGATCTGCTTTGTTGATTATGCTTTTGATGACAGCAAGATCTAGTGGACTGTCTTCTATAAGGAGTATATTCACCGATGTATTTTCTCAATTATTGATATTTGCATATATTGTAGCTTTTAAATTTGTATTTTTAAAGAACTGTTCTTGCTATGTTATCTCATGTTAATTAGGTTATATGCTAAATGTAGTTAAAATTTCTGATTTGTAGGTGCGTATGTCTAAGATTAATGAGGTGCTTGAAACAGCCGAAGCCTCTATCTTCATTGGCTTGAATGAACTTAAAAAACACAATATTCATATCGGTGACAGGCGTACGAGCGTTACTCTTGAGCCGCAGGTTTGGGCGGTATTGCAAGATGTTGCAAAAGAGCAGGGCTGTACGACCCATGAGTTATGCGATTTTATTAATGAGCGTAAGAGCGATGATTCTTCTTTGGCATCCTCGATTCGTGTTTTTCTGATCTCATATTTGAATATTAAGTTGAAAAAAGGTTTATAGCGTTATGGTTCGAGTATTGCTTGCGGAAGACAATAAAGATGTTGCCGATTTAATTGCGGAAATGTTAGAGATGGAAGGGCATCAGGTTGAAGTTGTGTCCAATGGTTTATTGGCCGTTGATCTGTTGAAATCCGGGGCTGAATTTGACGTTGTAATCACTGATTTGATTATGCCTGTTTTGGATGGCATTGGTGTTTTGCGCTATGTCTTGGCGCAGGAACAAAGAATTCCGGTAATTGTGTTGTCGGGCGGAGGTGTTACGATTGGCTCTCAAGATGCATTGAGGGTCGTTGAGGGTATGGCGAATGCGGTATTGCAAAAGCCCATTGTGCATAATGACTTAATACAGGCTGTTACTTCTGTTGCGGCGTAAAGCTCTATTATTGTTTTAGCATCTTCATTTTCTTTTTAAAAAAGACGCGTGGGTGAACTTCGCCGTTTTCTTTCTCGTATTTTTCGTAGTATTGCTGGTGATAGCTTTCACCGAGCCAAAAGGTCGCGGCGGGCGAAGTCTTTGTGACAATAGGCGCAGTGTAAATTTTTTGCGCATTCACTTTATTGATAATATCTTCAGCTGTTTTCTCTTGTGCTTCGTCATGAAAAAATATTTCTGATCGGTATTGTGTGCCGACATCAACGCCTTGGCGGTTGAGCTGTGTCGGATCGTGGGCTTTTGTCAGAAAAAACTCAATCAGTTTTTCATAGGTGATTTTATCGGGATCAAAGGTAATTTCAACCGCTTCGGCGTGGCCTGTCTTGCCTGTTGTTATATCCTGATAGGTCGGGTTGTCTTTTATGCCACCGGTATAGCCCACACGTGTATAAAGCACGCCGTTTAATGCGCGGAACTCACTCTCAAGGCACCAAAAACATCCGCCTGCAAGTGTGGCGATGGGGTAATCATTGGGCTGATCCCTCATGAGGTCGCTGCCTTGATCATCAAGCACGCCGCTGACGGCAAAGCTTCTTGATGTTATAAGCGTCAAAAAGCCGCCGATAAGAAGGGTGGAGATGAGGAGTATCGTGATCATACGCATTTTTATATCCTGTTTCATAATTTCGCGTTACAATTAAGATGTTATATTTATATTCGTGAGAATTTACGGAAATGTTTCATTTGTTTCAAAAAAAAGAAAAAAACTATGAAGCCCGTCCTCTGGGTGCATCGCCTTCGATACTGCTTTTGCATTATACGGGGATGGAAACGATGGAGGCGGCGCGTGATCGTTTAAGCGATCCGCAAAGCAAGGTTAGTGCGCATTATTTGGTGGATGAGGACGGATCGGTCTTTGACCTTGTGCCGGAAGATATGCGCGCATGGCATTCGGGCGTATCTTATTGGGCTGGGGAAAGCGATATTAATTCGGCCTCGATTGGTGTTGAGATTGTAAATCCCGGGCATGAATTTGGTTATCGCCCCTTCCCGTTGGAGCAGATGCAATCTGTATTGACCTTATGTCATGGTATTCAGGCTCGTCATGATATAAGGCATGTGCTTGCCCACTCAGATGTTGCGCCAGAGCGTAAGCAGGATCCGGGGGAGCTATTTGATTGGCGCTGGCTTGCAGAGGGGGGGGTTGGTTTATGGCCTGACCCAACACAAGATGAATTCGATCGGGCAAAAGATATTGCCTCCAGAGATTATGATGCCATTAAGTTGTTCACCGCATATGGTTATAACCCTTCTGCGGCGTATATTGATATTGTGAGCGCCTTTCATCGGCACTACCTGCCACAGACATTTTTGGCCGAGACGCAGGGTATTGTGCATGTGAAAACAGTTGCTTCTTTGTTATCCCTTATTCGCAAAAGTCAGAATTAGCTTGCATTTACATCTATAAATCCGCATTTTCCAAACGGTCGAAGAAATCGGATGGCCGCTGCGCTCTTAGGGGCGGAGAGGAAAGTCCGGGCTTCACGGAAAAATGGCGCCGGGTAACGCCCGGGAGGGGCCTTTGGTCTTTACGGAAAGTGCTGAAGAAAATAAACTACCTCTTTGAGCTTGCTCAAATGGGAAAAGGTGAGAAGGTGCGGTAAGAGCGCACCGCATCTGCGGTAACGTAGGTGGCTTGGTAAACCCCGCCAGAAGCAAAACCAAATAGGAACTGCGCGCTTTTAGGAGCAGGTGTTTTTCGCATCGCAGTTCGGGTAGGTTGCTGGAGGTACTTGGCAACAGGTACCCTAGATGAATGGTCATCACCTGTATTTATATGGGTACAGAACCCGGCTTATAGATTTCTTCGACTATTTTATGTATATCGCATAAATGCGCATATTTTATGCATATTCTGTTATTTTTTATAACAAAGAAAAAACCGCCGAATATGCTCGGCGGTTTTTGTTTTCTTGTTTTCTGTAATAAAGAAAACCCGATGTAAACGCAGTGTTTACAAGGGTCTTAGTCCCCACGACCTGCATGATAAGTGTACAAAATAGTACCCATATACATGCCTCCATTAACAGCTAAAACAATCATCATAAGTGTTGTTAGCATCATCTTCTCCCCCACACACACGTTAAATCAAGTAATGTAACAAGACAATTTGTATCAGCTTGTGTTTTTTTATGCAATAAAAATTTTGTTTGTTTGCAGTGCCTTACCGTTAAAGCCCGCGGAATATAAGGGTTTTTTAATATAAAAAAAATTTGCAAAGTGCATTTTTTATGCGTGGTTTTGAAAATTGTGTGAATTGTTTTGGATTAAAACAAGAACATTCTGCATCTTTTGTGGGGTTGCTTTTTAAATGTCTGAAATAAAAGAATTTCTTGTTTTGTGTTTTTATCTTGGGTTGGGGGAGTGAAATTTAAAAAATATGTTGTTTATTAGTGGATTATCGCTTGTTCTTGTTGACCGCCCAGATATTCCCATGGTATCCCATATATATCCATGTGTTGTTGGTGTTTAGCAATTTATGGGGTTCTTTTTGCGTATTCCTGTTTTTCTGTAAGAGGGTGTTTGACGATATATGGCGTTATTCCTGTCGACATATACAAATAAGGTGGACAAGAAGGGGCGGGTTTCCGTGCCTGCGCCCTTTCGTGCGGCGCTTGCGGATTGGGCGAAGATGGATGAGATTGGCGAGCGCATGGATCATTATGATTTATTCTCTGATGATCAAGATGATCTTGCGACCACTATTTTTGGTGAGAGCGTGCAGTTGCTTTTTGATGGTGATGGTCGTGTGACGTTGCCGGTGGAGTTGATGGAGGTTGCGCGCATTGCCGATCGTGCCGTGTTCGTGGGTCTTGGTCGTAAATTTCAAATCTGGTCGCCTGAATTGTTTGAGGAGCGTAAGGCCCGGGCGCGCGGCGCGGTGCAAGACCGTCGCCTAACTGTTCCGCAGAAGGGGGTGTGACCATGAGTGTTTCCCCCGTATGCCCTGATGCTCATTATCCGGTTATGCTCCCTGAAGTTTTGGCGGCGTTATCCATTCGTGATGGCGGGGTTTATGTTGATGGTACATTTGGCGCGGGTGGTTATAGTCGTGCGATTTTGGCGGCGGCTGATTGCCGCGTTTATGCGATTGAGCGTGATGAGAGCGCGG
>CAXBFT010000089.1:0-7999 GCA_963974945.1 uncultured Alphaproteobacteria bacterium | reverse complement strand
GCGGAGGCTATGCCTGCTTCAACTATAAAAGACTTAACAGAAAAACCGGAACCGACTGCACCGGTAGAGTAAAATCATGACACGTTATATATTTATTACAGGCGGCGTTGTTTCCTCACTCGGAAAAGGCCTCGGCTCCGCCGCGCTTGGCGCATTGTTACAGGCGCGTGGTTACACCGTTCGCTTGTGTAAGCTTGATCCATACCTCAATGTTGACCCCGGCACGATGAGCCCGTTCCAACATGGTGAGGTTTTTGTAACCGATGACGGCGCGGAAACTGACCTTGATTTGGGGCATTATGAGCGCTTTACCGGCGTGCCTGCAACCGCGACAGATAACACAACAACTGGCCGTATTTATACCAGCGTCCTTCAAAGAGAGCGTAAGGGTGATTATCTGGGCGCAACCATTCAGGTTATCCCGCATATCACCAATGAGATCCAAGATTTTATCCGTGAAAAAGACGGTACAGCCGATTTTGTTTTGTGCGAAATTGGCGGTACAGTTGGCGATATTGAAAGTTTGCCTTTCCTCGAAGCTATTCGTCAGTTTGGTAATGAAGTAGGGGGTGAACGTGCTATCTTTATTCATGTCACTCTTTTGCCCTATATCCCTGCCGCGGGTGAGCTTAAGACCAAGCCGACGCAGCATTCCGTAAAGGAATTGATGAGCTATGGTATTCGTCCACAAATCCTTCTTTGCCGCGCAGATCGCGCAATTGAAGATGATGAGCGTAATAAAATTGCGCTATTTTGTAATATCGACAAGGCGAAGGTTATTCCTGCCCTTGACGTGTCCTCTATCTACGAAGTGCCTTTGACCTATCATGCCGAAGGTCTTGATACACAAGTAATGAATAGCTTTGGTATCGACGAATCTCATGATCTTGATCTTTCTGTTTGGGAAAATATAGCGGCGAATGTCAAAGATCCGGAAGGTGAAGTGACTATTGCGATTGTTGGTAAATATACCAACCTTGCCGATAGTTATAAATCCCTGAACGAAGCCCTAATCCATGGCGGTATTGCCAATAAGGTGAAGGTGAATTTGAAATTTATCGAAGCTGAGGTTTTTGAAAAAGAAAACCCTGAAGATTATCTCTCCGGTGCAAATGGTATCCTTGTTCCCGGTGGGTTTGGGGAGCGCGGCGCAGAAGGTAAAATTAAGGCCGTTCAATATGCGCGCGAAAAGAAAATCCCGTATTTTGGTATTTGCTTTGGTATGCAAATGGCGGTGATTGAGGCTGCACGTAATCTTTGTGGTTTAAAAGATGCAAGCTCCTCTGAATTTGGCGCAACTGCGACACCGTTGGTAGGTTTAATGACCGAATGGGAAAAAGAGGGTGGTAAGGAAAAGCGCGGATCAAAAGATGACCTTGGTGGCACAATGCGCCTTGGGGCCTATCCTTGTTCTTTAAAAGAAGGCTCTCTTGCCCGTAAAGCCTATGGCGCAGCAGAAATTAGCGAACGCCATCGCCATCGTTATGAGGTTAATATCAATTACCGCGAGCAACTGGAATCATGCGGCTTGGTATTTTCAGGGTTATCCCCTGATGGTGCATTGCCTGAAATTGTTGAACATCAAGATCATCCATGGTTTATCGGAGTTCAATTTCACCCTGAATTAAAATCAAAACCATTTGATCCACACCCGTTATTCATCTCATTTATTGCCGCAGCGATTGAGCAGGAAAGGCTTGTTTAGAATGGAAAAAATTGTAAAAGTCGATCAACTTAAAATCGGTAATAAGCAACCATTAACCCTGATCGCGGGGCCATGCCAACTTGAAAGCAAAGATCACGCCTATGAAATGTGCGGCGCGCTTAAAGAGCTTACAAAACGTTTGGGTATGCAGTTCATCTATAAAACATCCTACGATAAGGCCAACCGTACATCGTTGCGCGGTATCCGCGGCGTGGGGATTGATAAGGGCCTGCAAATTCTTGCGGATATACGCAAAGATTTCGGCGTTCCCGTTGTTACAGATGTCCATAGCGAGGCACAATGCGCCGATGTTGGCGCAATTGTTGACGTGTTGCAAATCCCTGCATTTTTATGTCGCCAGACTGATTTACTGATTGCGGCGGCCAAAACAGGTAAAGTCGTGAACGTGAAAAAAGGCCAGTTTCTTGCACCTTGGGACATGGAAAATGTCGCTAAAAAAATATCAGAAAGCGGTAATGATAATATCATGCTGACCGAACGCGGCGCAAGCTTTGGCTATAACACGCTTGTCTCTGATATGCGTAGCTTGCCGATTATGGCAAAAACAGGGTATCCGGTGATTTTTGATGCAACACATAGTGTGCAACAACCGGGCGGGCTTGGTGGATCATCCGGTGGCGATCGTACAATGGTTCCTGTTCTTGCGCGTGCGGCTGTGGCTGTTGGTGTGGCGGGGGTGTTCATTGAAACGCATGAAGATCCGGACAATGCACCATCTGACGGCCCCAACATGATCAAGCTCAGCGAGTTACCTGAATTGCTTGAAACACTAATTAAATTTGATAAAGTTGCAAAAAATCTGTAGAATAAAGATGTAATTATCGGTAGGAGACCGTTATGTCATTAGTTGCAGGAGCATCGCGATACGTTAATCAGGCCGCATACACCAATAAAACGGGTGCTGCGGGGCAATCTTCTAATCTTATTAGTGAATATGCAGGGTCTGCGACTTTGCTTGATATTGGCCGTTTAAGCAATAATAGCGGTATTGGCCTTTCTGCAAGCGCGCGATCTTTAAATAAACAATTTCTTTCCAGTACATCCGGTACGTATAACCAGCTTTTCTCTGCTTCCGGTGGGGGGAGCTCATCGGTTGATGCCGCTCTCATTCAAATAAGAGGGTTGCAATCCACTGTCCCAACATCACGTGATTCTCCCGAAGTTAGATCAGCAAGGCTTGCGGCGCAAGATATTGCCGCATCAGCTACTGAGGCCGAAAGAGGTGCTCTTTTAGATGAGAGTGTTTAAACCGTTCTGTTTTTTTATATAAAAAAACATGATTTTTCATAAATTTTATTGATTGTTTATGTAGGTCTCATATATAATAATCGTAATTATATAAAAAATAATAGGGGCTGAACGCATATGACCAAGTTACAAGATCAGGCAATTAATAGTATTCTTAATGGTGAAGATAAGAGGTTCAGTGCATCCGGCTTGGAAGTAAATTCCACCGATAATAAGAATGACGTTCAGGTACCTGAAAAAGAGACAACATTTGCAGAAGATGCAAAAGAGCTTTTTGGGCATGTTGTTGGTGGCCTTGCTGTTGCTTTTAATTTACAAGATTCTCCGGAAGAGGCTCATCAAAAGGCAGTTTATGCAGAGCGTCTTGATGTCGCCCAAACCTTTTTGAGTAAATACGAAACATCATTAGAGAGTGGCGCGCCTCTTGATCCAGAAGATATGCGTGATGTGCAAACGCTTTATTTTGGTGGGCATCTAACGGGCAGTACCGATGATAATACCCTCAAAAATGCATCGCAAGCGATGGACACTGTTTTTGAAGATCCGGCGCGCTTTGGTTTGGTTAATACCGGCAAAGGCGTTTCATGGTCTGACTATGAAAAAGGTGATCGCGGTTATGCCTTTACTGCTGTAGAAGATGTGAGCGAAGAATCAATTGTAGGCATTGAAACTCGTTCTCCATCAACGATGGCTATGCCGGTTCTTTAAGGTAAAAAAAGAGTAGCTGTATTTAAAATATACAGCCGTATATTTTTTTAGCGCGTTCCTGTAATCCAACCACCACCAATAACACGATCATTGATATAGCATACGGCGGCCTGCCCAGATGCGATGCCGTATTGTGGTGTGTCCAGATGGATTTCTGCGCCCTTATCTTTCATTTGCAATGTTGCCGTTATAGGACGCATGACAGATCTGAATTTAAGGTCAACGCGCATAGGCTCTGTTGTTTTATCCTGTATCAGCCAGTTGCATTCGCTAATTTCAAGAATATGACGTGCTAATGCCTCTTTCGGGCCGACAATCACTTCATTGGCCGAAGGGTTTAGGGATATGACATAGAAGGGTTCATTATTCTCACTGATGCCGCCGCCAATGCCTAGGCCCTTACGTTGCCCGATCGTATAGTGAATAATGCCCTCATGGGTGCCAAGCTCCCGCCCGTCAATATGCATAATTTTCCCGTGTTTTTCGGCCTCCGGGCGCATTTTTTTGACGACTTTGGCGTAATCTCCATGCGGAACAAAGCAAATATCCTGACTATCAGGTTTATCTGCATTCATCAGGCCAAGGCGATCCGCATGTTCACGGGTGACGCTTTTGCTCCACCCACCAAGAGGGAAGCGCAGAAAATTGAGCTGTTCTTGCGTTGTTGCAAAAAGGAAATAGCTTTGATCCTTGCCATCATCATGCGCGCGTTTTAAATGGGCGCTGCCATCCTTATCGATGATACGTTGAATATAATGCCCCGTGGCCATGCAATCCGCGCCAAGCTCATGCGCGACCTCAAGCAGGTCACGGAATTTTACCGTTTGATTACATTTTACACACGGAATAGGGGTTTCACCGCGGATATAGCTATCGGCAAAATCATCCATGACGCTTTCACGAAAGTTACTTTCATAATTCAGGACGTAATGGGGAAAGCCAAGGGTTTCGGCGACGCGCTTTGCATCGTAAATATCTTGCCCCGCGCAGCATGTCTTGCTCTTAACCGCTTGTGCGCCGGGGGTGTTCGCATCACCAAAATCATAAAGCTGAAGCGTTACCCCAACCACGTCATAACCTTCCTCATGCAAAAGCGCGGCGCATACAGATGAGTCAACGCCGCCCGACATGGCAACCACCACACGGGTTTCGGAACTAGGCTTTGCAAAGCCAAGGCTGTTTAATTTTATTTTCATGGCGCGGACTATAAGGTTTATCGGGCGGAAAAACAAGTTTTCTATCATTTAAATATGGCAATTACATTTTCTGATTTGAAATTTAACAACAATATATGTATGATTATTGAAATTAAAAAAAAGTAGGGTGTTATGGGTGGGTTTAAAATCGCAGTTCTGGCGGATCAGGAAAAAAATTTAGACGATAAATATAATATAACAAATGATGTTGTCGGTGGCTTAGCCGTTGGCAATCATGCTGTCCTTATATCGGGGGAGCTATATCGCGATAAAGGCGATGTTTATGATCGTATCAATACCTTTCCCTATCGCAGTGAAACACAGCATCAGAAAGATTTAAGTGGCGGCGTAGATATAGCGAAGCAATGGAGAGATGTTTCTTCGATAAAATCGATTCGGGAATCATTGGAGCGCCGCGCCGATGTTGCTGTTTTAACACCGGGGGCAGGACTTGCTGAGCTTTCTGAGGCGGTTTATATGGCCCGCCGCGGTACACCATTGATCGTTTTGAATGAGGGTGGATATTTCGATGGGTTAGAGAAACAGGTAGAGCAAGTGCGCGAAACGTTAAGTGTTTTAAATGATAATCACGGCGCAGCATTACAAGATTGGGATCATATCTCTTTTGTTACCAAGCGCTCCTCGGTTATTGCCCAAGTTGAGCAATGGAAGAATGATGGTTTACCGATAAAAGATAAGGAAGAGCGCCGCCATTGTGAGCATAACGCACATATTCTTATGAAATCGCAAACAGGCGAAAATCAGGTTGATTATACGGTGCATCATGGCGGCACAGGCCGCGCTGTTGGTACATTACTACCCGGCTCAACATTAGAGGGGCTGGATCGTTTGCTTGGCGATATGACGGAACATAACGCAGTCAGTGTGATCGATAATACAGATCGCTATCATCATGGCATTTTATTACAGTTTGATAAAATGATTGAAGATGGCACAGAAACCTATGACAGTACCTATGGAAAAATTATGATCGCAGAGAATAAAGAGGATGCGCATAGGCTTGTTGAGAGTATTTTACACCTTGAAAATGGGTCTGATTTAGCCACACTTGATGCCTGATTTTCTGCTCTGCCTTAGTGACACTGTAAGTAAAGCTATGATAGCCTTCTTTTGTATTTCATATAAGAAAAAGGATTCGTTTCATGGCTAAAATCAAAGTTGATACACCACTTGTTGAAATTGACGGGGATGAAATGACCCGCATTATTTGGGATTTCATTAAGAAAAGTCTGATCCTTCCATATCTTGATATTGACCTGAAATATTATGATCTTTCCATTCAAAATCGTGATGCGACCGATGACCAAGTTACGATTGATGCCGCGCATGCTATTCAAAAATATGGTGTTGGCGTAAAATGTGCAACCATTACTCCTGATGAGGCCCGCGTTGAAGAGTTCGGCCTTAAAAAGATGTGGAAATCGCCGAATGGGACAATCCGCAATATTCTGGGCGGAACGATTTTCCGCGCGCCGATTACGTGCAAAAACGTGCCGCGCTACGTCCCGGGTTGGGAAAATCCGATTATCGTTGGTCGTCACGCCTTTGGTGATCAATATAAAGCCACGGATATGAAAATTGATCAGCCCGGAACGATGAAAATGGTGTTCACACCCAAAGATGGCGGCGATACGCAAGAGTGGGAGATTTTTGATTTTCCAAGCGCGGGGATTGCCATGGGCATGTATAATTTAGATGAAAGTATTGAGGGCTTTGCCCGCTCAAGCTTTAATTATGGTCTGCTTCAGAATTACCCTGTTTATATGTCAACAAAAAACACGATATTGAAACAATATGACGGACGTTTCATTGAGATTTTCCAACGTATTTTTGATGAGGAATTTAAGGCCAAGTTCGACGAGGCGGGCCTGTTTTATGAGCATCGCTTGATTGATGATATGGTTGCACAGGCGATTAAATCTAATGGTGGTTTTGTTTGGGCGTGTAAGAATTATGACGGCGATGTGCAATCGGATATCGTGGCACAAGGGTTTGGCTCGCTTGGCTTGATGACCTCTGTATTGCTTACCCCAGATGGCAAAACGGTGGAGGCGGAGGCTGCGCACGGCACAGTGACCCGCCATTACCGTCAACATCAACAGGGTAAACCAACATCTACCAACCCAATTGCCTCTATCTTTGCATGGACGAGCGGCCTGAAATATCGCGGAACCTTTGATGATAATGCAGCGCTTGTAAGCTTTGCTGAGACATTGGAACGCATATGCATAGAAACAGTTGAGAGTGGTAAAATGACGAAAGACCTCGCGCTCCTCGTCGGTGCAGATGCAAAATTCCTCACCACGCAGGAATTCTTGGACGCATTGCGCGATAATCTTGATAAGGCAATGGGATAAGCCAATTATGCATGATATATTTGATGTTCTGCCCGATGATATTCTGAAAACTCTTGTTGAGGAAACAGATGAGTTTGCCATTAAAAATGTACAAAGCGGCAAGGGCGGACCATTCGGCGCATCAGTTCATGTTTATGATTTGGTTTCCGGTGACCTGACCATGATAGGTGATTTAGAGGCTAATGCTGTGATCGATAAAGGCATGGGAAGCGCGCATGCGGAAGATCAGGCCATGAATCCTGAAACCGTTAATGCTCTTAAGTCATATCTTGAGAGCTTGTCCAAGCATTCTGATGCAGTGGTGATTTTTTCGTCAAGTGGTGAAAGCTGTCCGGCGTGCCATTCAAAAGAAGAAATTCTAAACCGTCATTTGATAGATGAAGGGCTTTTAAAATCAGGACGTTTTGCCGTGACCTATGGCGCAACTTATGCTGATACGGCGAATATAGCAGGGTTTAATGATGAGCCTTATCATAGGGATATGCAAAAACCTAAGGGTTCCGGCATGATTTCAATTGATCGGGATAATATTATAAATATTCCGGATGAGGTGCGTCAAATTTTTGAGCAAAGCGATGTTCCTGTTTCGGTTATTGCATTGCCTGATGGTCGTTTTATTGCGGGGTATGAGGATCGCGATGCCGACTTGATGGCAACCAGTGAAGTTTCTGCTATACGCGCGGCAACGCAAAAATTGCGCGCGGATGGCATTGTTGAATCCTGGGTTTTGGGCGGAGCTTCTC
>CAXBFT010000088.1:0-8068 GCA_963974945.1 uncultured Alphaproteobacteria bacterium | reverse complement strand
CCGTTTCAAACGACGTGGTCGTTTTGGATTGCTGCACCATATGGATTTCATGCGCATTCGTCAAGCATCTTATCTTATTTTTTAAATTTTTTATTTAAACACTGCGCAACTTGTGGCGTTACGAACTCATCCACCGCACCATGAAGGCTTGAAATCTCTTTTACAAAGGATGATGATACAAATTGCCATTGGTCAGATGTCATTAAAAATACAGTTTCAATGCTCGAATCAAGCTTAGAATTCATGCCTGTCATTTGAAATTCGTATTCAAAGTCAGAAACCGCGCGCAACCCCCGAAAAATGCAATTTGCACCCACATCACGCGCAAAATGCACCAAAAGCTTGTTAAAGCTCATCACTTCGATCTCACAGCCTTTTTCAGGCATATTGGCAATATCAGTACGGAGCATATCCAAGCGCTCCTCATGAGAAAAGAGTGGGCCTTTTTTCGGACTATCCGCAACAGCAATAATCAAACGATCAACCATACGACTTGCACGGCGAATAAGGTGCAAATGCCCCTTTGTTACAGGGTCAAATGTACCAGGGTAAACGCCTGTTATATATTTTCCGGTTTCTTGCATAATAAGGCTTAGTCTTCTGAAGGCGTAGGTTCTACATCACCCTCAGGAGATTTACCGTCCCCCTCTACCGCCGCTGCATCGATAATGTCTTCATCCTCATCCTCATCATCTTGAACAAGCCAAGCGACGGAAACAACATGTTCATCATTATCGACCTTAAACACAGTCACGCCTTGGGCACTACGTCCTGTGGTGCGGATATTTTCAACCGGTGTACGGATCAATTTACCCTTATTGGTGACAAGCATAATCTGATGGCTGTCTGTCACAGGGAAAGTGGCCACAACTTCGCCGCCATTTTTTTGGGTCAAGGACATATTCGCAACGCCCTGCCCGCCACGACCTGATACGCGGTATTCATAGGCAGATGTACGTTTTCCGTAGCCCTTATTGGAAAGAGTCAGAACGATCTGCTCGCTCTCAAGCAATTGCTGGAAGCGCTCTTGAGAAAGTTCGTAATCAGTTTCTTCAACATCCATCCCCTCAACATCATCACCAATCATCTGGCTTGCCATTTTCAGATAAGCATTACGCTCATCCGCAGTGACATCTACATGTTTCAAAATAGACATTGAAATCACTTCATCTGCCGCACCCTTCATTTTAATCCCGCGCACACCTGTTGAGGTACGACCGGAGAACACACGAATGTCAGTGACAGGGAAACGAATAGCTTTACCCTGACGTGAGGCCAGCATAACATCGTCATCTTCCTTACAAAGAGCAACCGATACCAAGCTTTCATCATCACCAAGTTTCATGGCAATCAAACCATTAGAGCGTATGTTTTTAAAGTCGGAAAGTTTGTTACGACGAATTGAACCATGACTGGTTGCAAACATAATATCCAAATCAGTCCACACATCCTCATCTTCAGGCATGCGCATGTAAACATTCACATTTTCATCTTTTTCCAAAGGCAACATATTAACAAGTGCCTTACCGCGACTTTGTGGTGTCGCCAGTGGCAACTGATAAACCTTCATACGGTGAACAATACCGCGGCTTGTGAAGAATAAAATCGGCGTATGGGTAGAGGCAACAAATAGATCGGAGATAAAATCATCATCCTTCATCGCCATGCCGGAGCGCCCCTTACCACCACGTTTTTGCGCGCGATATGTGGCCAAAGGCACGCGCTTGACATACCCGCCATGGGTAATTGTCACGACCATGTCTTCGCGTTGGATAAGATCTTCCATATCCATTTCAAATTCGGCATCGCAAAGTTCGGTGCGGCGCGGCGTATTGAATTTCTCTTTAACTTCCTTAAGCTCATCAACCAAAACGCCAAGCAGTTTTTCACGGTCACGCAAAATGCTCAATAATTCGGCAATAAGATCGGTAATCTCTTTAAGCTCATCACCGATTTTTCCGCGCTCTAGTCCTGTAAGTTTATGCAAGCGCAGATCCAGGATAGCACGCGCCTGAACTTCGCTCATTTGATAAGTGCCGTCTTCTTCTACAGAATGCTCAGGATCATCGATAAGCGCGATTAAAGGCGCAATATCAAGCGCAGGCCAACGTTTCGCCATCAAACCTTCCCGCGCCGCCGTTGGATTGGGTGCATTACGGATCAAGGCAATAATTTCATCAATATTCGCCACAGCCACGGCCAAACCAGCCAAGACATGCGCACGGTCGCGGGCCTTACCAAGCTCGTAAATTGTGCGGCGTGTGATCACCTCTTCGCGAAATTTTACGAAGGCCTTGATCATATCGCGCAAAATCATAATTTGTGGCTTACCATTATGTAACGCCACCATATTGCATGAGAAATTTGTTTGCAAAACAGTGTGTTTAAACAGCTGATTCAAAACCACATCTGAATTTGCGCCAATCTTTAATTCAACAACAACGCGTACACCGTCACGGTCTGACTCATCACGAATTTCATGAATATCTTCAACAATTTTTTCGCGTCCAACCTCGCCCAAACGCTCAAGCAATTTACCTTTATTGACCTGATATGGAACCTCATGAACGATAATGGCTTCGCGCTTGCCAATTTCCTCAATCGAGGTTTTAGCGCGCATTTTAACGGATCCATTCCCCGTATGATATGCCGAATGTATACCCATTTTACCAAGAATATGTGCGCCTGTCGGGAAATCAGGGCCGGGAATAATTTCAATTAATTCCTCTGTTGTGATGTCATTATTATCAACATAGGCACAACAGGCATCAATAACCTCACCCAGATTATGCGGCGGAATATTGGTCGCCATACCAACGGCAATCCCCCCAGCGCCATTAACCAAAAGATTAGGAATGCGCGACGGCAGAACTTTCGGTTCGCTCTCACTTTCATCATAGTTTGGTTGAAAATCGACAGTGTCTTTATCAATGTCTTCCAGCACAGCTTCGGCAGCCTTATGAAGGCGCGCCTCTGTATAACGCATCGCCGCAGGACTATCACCATCCATAGAGCCAAAGTTACCCTGTCCGTCAATTAACGGTAAACGAAGTGACCAAGGTTGTGCCATACGTACAAGTGAATCATAAATAGCCGAGTCACCATGCGGGTGAAACTTACCCATCACATCCCCGACAATACGCGCTGATTTTTTATACGCCTTATCGGATGTATAACCACCAACACGCATCGCATAAAGAATGCGACGATGCACAGGTTTCAACCCGTCACGCACATCAGGCAAAGCCCGAGAGACAATCACACTCATCGCATAATCGAGGTAAGATTGCTTCATCTCCTCCTCAAGTGCGATTGTTGGCACGATGTCTATTGGTTTTTCATCAGGGGTTAAATCATCACTCATAATATGTGTACACTCGTTGCTTTATTTAAATTGTTTGGTTGGATCTATTGCCCTGTACGAACACGGATCATTGCCTTATCAATCATTTTAATAATTTCAGGCTGAACATCTTTCATCCAGACTAAAACCTTAAGATTTGCGCTTTTGGCTTCGGGCTTACTGAAATATTCGACCATGGACTGAAGCTCTTTCAAGGTATAGGTTTCAACCATCTTATCGATCGATACGCGCTCAATTGCATGGTAATTTAGAACGCTGCGCATAGATGTAACAAAGCTTTGACGTTCAAACTCAGGCAAAGACAGAGAGGCACGTTGTACGGCGGAATCGACCTGATCGCGTGTACTGCGGATTTTATGCATTTCAGTTGCCAAGGCCACTTTTTTCTTTAATATATCCTCATCTTCAAGCTCTGCCTTGGCTTCCGCAAGGCTTTTTTCCATATCTGTTTCCGGGGCGTTCGCCTCAACAGGTTGTTGAGTTTGATCTTGCAGGAATGAATCAGCGCTCACCGCTTCTCCTTGCGCGTATACTGCGGAAGAAGGCATCAACAAAACAGCAAATGCGCCCAAAGCTATAATTTTATGTATCTGCATTTTATATCCTTTTTTAATCAACTAATATTCTGACAAACTGACCCCATCCCCTAGAATGGAATTTCGTCATCCATTGCATCAACCGGAGCAGAAGAAGACTGACTCGCCTGCGAAGGTGCGCCTGAACCATAATCACCGCCATAGCCACCATCATTAAATGATTGTCCGCCACCTGCAGAAGCACCGCCACCATTACGTGAATCAAGCATTGTAAGCTCTCCACGGAAAGGGCGAAGAACAATTTCTGTTGTGTATTTATCTTGCCCAGAGGCTTGATCTTGCCACTTACGAGTTTCAATCTGCCCTTCAATATAGACTTTAGCGCCTTTTTTCAGGTAATTCTGGCAAACATTAACAAGTCCCTGATTAAACACAACAACGCGGTGCCATTCTGTTTTCTCTTTACGCTCACCCGTTGCTTTATCTTTCCAACTTTCAGATGTTGCAATCGATAAATTAACGACTTTATCACCTGATTGCATAGAACGCACATCAGGATCTGCGCCAAGATTTCCAACCAAAATTACTTTATTGACACTACCAGCCACGTGTTTACTCCATATCTACTTTTATTAGGAATCGCAGTATAGACTCCTTACATATAAACCTAAAGCCCTTATCGGAATAATTTACGAAAAAACCCCAGAGAAAGATTATCCCAAAAGTTCACCTGTCAAAACTCATTTTTTCTTTGCAAATCTTTGCATAATACATAATAATGCAAAGAAAAAAATTATACGGTGATACATTATGAGCGATTTCGACAAGCAAGACCAAGTGCAGCTTAAAGCATATTTCAATGAGGCATCACAGCTTCTTGAAAATACAAGCATTGTGTCCGCAGATAAAAGACATTGCGCTGCCCTTTTGAAAAATGTGGAAAAGAACCTTGCAGAGGGTTCAGACTCACAAGAGATAAACAATATACTCTTACTGCTTCCAGTCATAACAACATCACTTAAACATGGAATAGAGCAAGAAAACATTGCCGGTTCCGACCCGTTAACAGGTGTCGCGAACAGACGCTCCTACGAACAACTAGGCACCAGAACAATCGCGAAACTAAATCGTGAGGATATTGGTTCCGCAGCGGTACTTTACATCGACATAAAAAACTTTAGAGACTTCAACAATAACTATGGCCATGATGTCGGCGATAAAGCTTTGGTTGAAATAACAAATACCATCAAAAAAGCAGTCAGAGACACAGATGCCATATCAAGAATTGGTGGCGATGAATTCACCATATTGGCCAATCACAAAGACAAAGACCATGATTTCACCAAAATCAGAGATCATATATACAATCAATTCGAAGGCGCGCATATTGAGCATGAAGGCCAAAAAATCCCGCTTGTTGTTACTATCGGGGTCGCAGAGTTCACAAAAAATGACACCCTAGAGGCAGCAGCCAAACGCGCCGATGCCGATATGTACACGCAAAAACAAATTCAAAAGCGTGAAATGGGTGACAATATTTACGAGCCATCGCCTGAATAAAGACCAAAGGACGAAAACAGTGGAATTAGATAATCAAAGCAAAAGTTTTAATCCCATAAAATTCCACTTTGATGAAGCCACAGACGATTCACGCTATTACATCTATTCCATCCGCAACCGCGAAAAAGATAAATTCTATATCGGCATATCCCGCCATCCGGCGCAACGCATCAATAAGCAACTTAAAGACAAAAAACATCTGAGCGAGGACTACGCCAAGGCCGCGCAACATTGCGACATATCCGACACAGAAAAACACATCTTTGAATTTGGCTTATTAAATGCCAAGGGCTACCCCTCCCCCTTGATAGGATGCATTGCGGAGGTTTTATACATGATTCAACTCGAAGACCATGGCATAGAAATATACAACCAAAATAAATTTGGCGGACACCCCGACCTTAACGATCAAAAAGATGCCTTTTACGGCATTGTTAAAATCGTTGATAAGCGCACAAACGCCCTGCCCAGCGCAGAAGAAATTTTGGCGATTGAAAAAGCCCTCCCTGAAATAAAGCTCTATATAGACAACACATCAGATAACGACATCATCAATAACGACCTCATTCTTGACATCAAAAACGCATGGCAAGAGCATAAACATCGCCAAGAAACCCAAATATTTGGCGCGCCTGAAGTTTCAACGATCGACACAAACAAATATTTAACAAATTACAGCCGCCTTTCCCCCATCCCATCAAATGATAATAAACAGGACACTCAACTTCCTTCTATAACAATCATTGAAAACACCCCACATATTTAGCGTTACAAAAATGTAATGATTTAACCTCTTTATTTATCCGTAAAACCACCATATGATGCGCCCATGCTTACACATATATCGGTGCGCGGCGCGCGTGAACATAACCTAAAAAATATTAATATCGACATTCCGCGCGATAAGCTTGTTGTCATCACGGGGCTTTCGGGCTCGGGGAAGTCTTCGCTTGCCTTTGATACAATCTATGCCGAAGGGCAACGAAGATATGTAGAGAGCCTGTCCGCCTATGCGCGTCAATTCCTTGAGATGATGCAAAAGCCCGATATAGATAGCATTGAGGGTCTGTCCCCCGCTATTTCTATTGAACAAAAAACCACGAGTAAAAATCCGCGCTCTACCGTTGGAACAGTCACAGAGATTTACGATTACATGCGCCTTCTTTGGGCGCGCGCTGGTGTACCCTATTCCCCCGCAACAGGATTGCCTATTACATCCCAAACAGTGAGCGAAATTGTTGACCGTATTCTAAGCATGGAAGACGGTACAAAGCTCTATATCCTTGCGCCGATTGTGCGCGGGCGTAAGGGTGAATACCGTAAGGAGTTTAAAGAGCTTCAAGCCAAAGGGTTTCAGCGCATAAAAGTTGATGGCACGATGTATGAAATTGAGGACATCCCACCGCTCGATAAAAAATTAAAGCATGATATTGAAGTTGTGGTTGACCGCCTTGTCATACGCGTATCCGACAAGGAGTCCTTACAAAAACGTCTTGCGGATTCAGTGGAAACGGCGCTTGGCCTTGCCGATGGGCTCGTAATCGCAGAAGATGCAAGCAGCGGCGATCAAACCTTATTCTCTGAAAAATTTGCCTGCCCTGTATCGGGCTTTACCATCGCAGAAATTGAACCGCGCCTCTTCTCCTTTAACTCCCCGCATGGGGCATGTCCGACATGTGATGGATTGGGGCATAAGAATGACTTTGACGAAAGCCTGATCATTCCCGATGAGAACAAATCTATCGCTCAGGGCGCGGTTGTGCCGTGGTCAAAAAACTTTGCGCCCTTTTATATGCAGGCAATGGAGGCCGTTGCGGGGCATTATGGCTTTGACCTTAAAACACCATGGAAAGATTTAGACCGCACACATAAAGACATTATGCTGTATGGGTCGGGCAACACCATTATCAAAACAACGTATAAAAGCAAAAATGACAGCGTCTGGAACAGTAACAAGCCGTTTGAAGGCGTGATCAACAACCTTAAACGCCGCCTGATGGAAACAGAGAGCAACGCCGCGCGCGAAGCCCTCTCCGCTTATATGATCTCTCAGCCTTGCGATGCATGCGAAGGCAAACGCCTGAAACCCGAAGCCTTGGCAGTGAAGATTGACGGACGGACGATTTCAGGCATCACCGCGATGAGCATTGCACAGGCGCATGATTGGTTTTCTACGCTTGATAAAACCCTGACCAAGCAACAATCGCAAATTGCCGAAAAAATATTAAAAGAGATTAATGATCGCCTGAGCTTCCTCATGAATGTGGGGCTGAACTACCTTAATCTGGCGCGCAGCTCAGGCACGTTATCTGGCGGCGAGTCACAGCGCATTCGCCTTGCCTCACAAATCGGATCAGGCCTCACGGGCGTGTTATACGTTTTGGATGAGCCGTCAATTGGCCTGCACCAACGTGACAACAACCGCTTGCTTGAAACCCTCCAACGCCTGCGCGATATTGGTAATACGGTTTTGGTGGTGGAGCATGACGAAGATGCCATACGTTGCGCCGATTACCTCATTGATATTGGCCCGGGTGCGGGTGTACATGGCGGGCAGATTATTGCGCAGGGCACGCCCGAAGAGGTCTTCAAAAACAAAGATAGCCTA
>CAXBFT010000087.1:0-8165 GCA_963974945.1 uncultured Alphaproteobacteria bacterium | reverse complement strand
GAGCCGTGCGGGCGCGAGAAAGATTGAGTGTTTCTGCCGAAGCTGTTACCGCATTTTCACTGCGCACGGATACTGGTTCAATCTTATCAACGCCATAAATGCGCACTATTTCTTCAACCAAATCTGGCTTGCCCTCAATATCACCGCGCCATGATGGCGGGGACACTTTTCCATTTTGAACAGTGAAGCCAAGGCGTTGTAATATATCAATTTGCTGCGCATCTTCAATAATAATACCGCATAGTTTTTCAGTATAAGATGGATCAAAATCTATGCTTCGTTTATATTCAGGGTCTTGTCCCGCCTTTACAACCTCACTGATTTCAGTTTTATCCGTGCCGCATAATTCTAAAATCAAACGCGTCGCGATTTCTATGCCCGTACCAGTGAATTCGGGATCAACGCCACGGTCAAAGCGATAGCGTGCATCACTGGAAACACTCATGTCACGTCCTGCGCGAGCGATGCGCATTGGCTCAAAATAGGCGCTTTCGACAAAGACATTGACTGTATCATCTTCGCACCCCGTTGATACACCGCCAACAATACCGCCAAGACCAATCAGGCCGCTATCATCGGTAATGCCAACTGCACCTTCAACAACGCTATAACTCTTATCATTTAACGCCTCGAGCGTTTCACCGCCTTTAGTAGCCCTTACAACAATATTCCCTGTAATTTTATCCGCATCATAAACATGCATCGGGCGAGCATAATCCATCGTCATAAGATTGGTAATATCCACAAGCGCCGAAATAGGGCGCAAGCCAATGGCTTTAAGCTGGTTTTGAAGCCATTCAGGAGACGTGCCATTTTTAACATTTTTAATCATACGACCATAAAATACGCGGCATCCGTCATCTTCGATTTTCACATTAATCGGAGATTTGAATACCCCCGCAACAGCGTTCTCATCAAGAGGTTTCAGTGTGCCTAAACCTGCCGCCGCCAAATCGCGGGCAATGCCGCGCACGCCGGCACAATCGGCGCGGTTGGGGGTCAGGCCGATCTCAACAATCTTTTCATTCAGGCCAAAAACCTCTGCCATGGATGTACCAATGGCATAATTATCATCAACTTCAATAATGCCCTTATGCTCATCTGACAGGCACATTTCCTTTTCCGAAACCATCATACCGCATGATTCAACGCCGCGGATTTTAGTTTTTTTCAACGTCACATCAAGGCCAGGGATATAAGTTTTATCAGGGGCAAAAATTCCCTTCATACCGCTACGCGCATTTGGCGCGCCGCACACGACTTGTACATTGCCGTTTTCTGTCTTCACGGTGCAAACCTGAAGTTTATCCGCATCAGGATGTTTTTCAGCATTTTCAATCAAGGCAACCTTAAACGGCGCAAATTGCGCAGCCACATCCTCAAATGCCTCAAGCTCTAACCCAATATCGGTAAGCTTTTGACAGATTTCAGCATCACTTGCTGTTGTGTCGAGGTGTTTTTTTAGCCAATTGATCGTGAATTTCATTAATCATTATTCCTTGAGTTTACTAATGCGCACATATCTAAGCCGAAAACGGCAGTTTTTCCAAGGGTTTTCTTTAATAAAATATGGGAAATAAAGTTTGATTGTCTAAAGCCGGATATGATAGATTAATAGACAATATACAAAAAAATATTATAAATATGGGTGTAAAGCTTATGGCGGATCAAAATATTGACAGTAATAAGGCACCAATAGACGTTTTAACGTATGAAGGCATTATCGCCCAGACGCGTGAGTCCGGCGTTGAAAACATTAGCAAAATACGGCCCGTTCCATATGGCCTTGCCATTGGCGAAGACCTCGCTGCAATTAAAAATGCTTCTGTAGACGAAGGCCAAACGCCTGAAAAAAGTATGTTGTATGAGGTTCAAATAGGAAATGAAGTTTTCCCTGCTTTGCTGACAGATGATCAACATAACGGTCTTGATAGTGATAATCTTAAGAACGCAAAGCTTGATGAGGCATTAAACCCCGGTCACTTTCACCCCATATATTCCAACATGGTCAATTTTGCCGATGATGTACAAAATTTAGATGTGTCCGAGGCTAAAACCTCTTTTCCTGCCCCCATGCCGGCCCCAGTGATTGAACGATTTGAAAAAATAAATGAGATTGTAGGAGGCGGAGATGCTTCCCCCAATATTGAAAACAAACAAATCACGGCAGATGATGTAGAGCAAACAGCAGCCTCTGTATTAAGCACTTTAAATCAGCTCGCTGAACAAGGTTATGTTCCACAATCAATGACCATCTTCTCTCCCCTATTAGAGCAATTATCTGATATTGAAGGAAAGACAATCCAGTTCAACCCAAATACACGAGAATTCATTTCAACGGATGTTGCAACAGGGCGGAGCGTACGAAATGAGATAACAGAAACAATAAGCATTAATGGTGTTGTCCAAGAGGCAAAACCATCTAATCCTGATGATTTTATAACTATTGTTGAAAATGGTGCTCCTGTTCAGAAAAGTCTACAAGACTTAATCTTCCCATCCTCATCCGAGGCAGATCAACCCCCAGCAGCTGATACGAAGATCAATCATATGCAACAAGAGGAGACGATAAAGCAGCAACAAAAAATACGAGATGACGGCATTCTACGTGAAACAACAGAAAATGATGCACAAAAGGGCTTTGGTGGATTTGATTTTCAACAGTTCTTTGTTGCCTTTGTTGCCTTTATGAATGGCGATAAGAATGCGTTTACAGATATGATGAAAACAGAAACGATCGTGATTGCAGAGGGTAAGAATGATGCAGCAGCACCGGCAACAGCAGCCGATAAGCCCGAAGAAACAACCCTTGCACAAGAAGAGCCAAAGAAAGGGTATGTCAATGAGGATGGGCAAGGACCATTGTTGACATTAGTGAACAAACCCGAAGACCCGAGTGTTTCGCCGCTTATTGCTACGGCACTTAAACAAGATACATATAGTGAATCAAATATCCTAACAAATGTTTTCAGCATGAACAGCGCCAATCAAATTGGTGATGCACACGTTGTTGACGTACCATTTATATCAGAGCCTGTTACCGCAGACATTGTAACAAGTGATGTTAACCAACCAAGTACAAATATTGAAACACAATTTACATCACGCCCTATGACGATGAACGCTTAACGCCAAGTTTTTTAATTAAAATAAATAGAGGTGAATACCCCTGCGCACTTAGCCGACGCGGGCCTTAAAAATGAGTACTCTATTTGATATTACTTAAATTAGATGACGGGTTTCCCTTGAACTCTAGGGTTTCCACTTGCGTCAGACTTAAAAAAACCTTATTAATGTTTTTCTAAATATTTTAATATAGCTTTATGATGAAAACAACATTCAGGAGAAGATACCATTTCTAAACCATTTAGACCAACGCCCCCCAAAGATGCCGGGCCACGTATGAATTCTGCCATTACTGTCGCAGAGGTTCGCTTAGTTGATGAAGAAGGGGAAATGCACGGCGTTGTTGCGTTCGAAAAGGCCTTGAAAATGGCCGAAGATGCTGGTTTAGACCTGGTTGAGGTATCGCCGAATGCAGATCCGCCAGTTTGTAAAATCCTTGATTACAGCAAGTATAAATACGAGCAGCAGAAAAAAGCAAACGAAGCGCGTAAGAAACAAAAAATTGTTGAAGTTAAAGAAGTCAAAATGACTCCGCGTATTGAAAAAAATGACTATGATGTCAAAATGCGTAATGCAAAACGCTTTCTTGATAGTGGAAATAAAGTAAAAGTTTCTATGCGTTTTCGTGGTCGTGAAATGGCACATCTTCAAATTGGTCGTGAATTATTCGATAAAATGATTGAAGAATTTGGCGAACAAATTAATGTTGAGCTATGGCCAAAGACGGAAGGCCGTCAAATGATTATGATTGTTGCGCCGAAAATATAGCGCCTGTTACATAATTTAAGAAATTCAAAACCCAAGCCTGATTTTAGGTTTGGGTTTTTTCTTATGATATGGGTAGCCCCCGCAAATCTACCCCACATTTTATGCAGTCCTGGCGTAAATCATCTTGATCTGCTTTGGCCAGATTAAAGGTCGAGTATGTTTTATCCATATTGAGCCAAAATATATCATGGCGGCGCATATCGGTAATCAATAACTCCCCCTTACCGCCAAATCCTTCGATTAACCATTCGGCAATCAGGCCCGTTTCCGTGCCGAAACCCGATCCTATATTATAAATCCCGCTTTTAGGATTATTAGCAATGATATTAAGCGCCTCACCAAAGCGCTTCACCGCAAAAAAATCGCGTTTCACAAATGGGCTCATATCATAAGTAATCCGCCCTTCTGCATGTAATTTTGTAAGGGCAATACCGAAAAAAGATTTACGCGCAGGCTCAAACCCAAAGATATTGGACGGACGAAGGATGGTAACGCGCTCCGGATCTAGAATATCACAAAGCTTGCCTTCTATAATGTGCTTGTTAATACCATAGATGCTGTTCGGTGCGACTGGCATATCTTCATGAAGCTCATAACCATTATGTTGTTGGCCATAGACAATGCGAGAACTAAGCATAATGTAGTGAATATTGTGCTCTTGGACTTTATGCGCAAGTTGGCTATCCACATCACTCTTCGGGTTATAATTTTGATAGCGCAAATCAGGAGCATAGGCCAAATTGATAATGCAATCTGTATTCTTAATCCATTCTGATTGCTCAAGGGCTTCTTGATGGGAAAGCCATTGCCAACTTTGTCCTATGCCATATTCACGCAAGGATTTTGCAATAAAACTTGTTTTTCCAATCAGTGTAATGCGCCGCATTTTACGCCGCTTTACTTACTGTATGTGCAAGGGTTGCCGCATCAATATTTCTGGGTTTATTGACGATCTTGCTCGGGTCGCCCTCATAACGCGAAATATTATGTGATGAAGGTAATTGTTTTTTCCGGATCAACATCAAAGATTTTACACAAAAGATGAGCCATTTGAATATTTGTATATTCTTCAATTGTACCAACATTATAACACTCCCCTATTTCGCCTTTGTGCGCCAGCAAGTCCAAAGCTTTTGCAAAGTCACGCGCTGATAAATAATGACGAGAATTCAGGCCGTTTCCATGAATAGTAAGCTTTTCACCCTTAATAAGATGGAGCGAGAATTTAGGAATAATTTTTTCAGGAAATTGGCGTTTTTCAAATATATTATTGGCGCGCACCATCACGATTGGCATTTTATAGGAGCGCAAATAGCCACTAATAATCATTTCAGCGGCGGCCTTAGACGCGGAATATGGGTTAGTAGGCCTCAATAACGCCTCCTCATCTGCCGCGCCCTCAATAATTTCGCCATAAACTTCATCCGTGGATACATGGATAACGCGCTTGACGTTCTCACGGCGGCAAGCCTCCATCAAAGCGTGTGTTCCCAATACATTGGTACGCGTGAATTCCATAGAATTGCCGAATGAATTATCTACATGGCTTTCGGCCGCAGCATGAATAACAAGATCAGCATTCTGAACAGCGTGTAAACAGCTATCAAGGTGACAAATATCATTCACCAGCAATCTGATACGACCATTATTAATCAAGGGGAGTATATTACGCACATCGGCGGCATAGGTCATTTTGTCCAAGACAACGATTTCAGATTGCGGATAGGTATTGGCAAAATGTTCAACGATATGAGAGCCGATAAAGCCTGCGCCACCCGTGATAACTATTTTTTTCATTTAAAAAACCCCTGTTTGTCTCATATTTTATTTTGGCATAAAGTGATGATAGAAGACTGTAAAATTATGTGCATCAGATTGATATAAATTTATTAAATTATTATAAAGGTGAGCATATCATGGCGCAAATAAAACAAGAAGAATTTTAGCAATAAAGGATATGGATGCGGCGTATTATTATAAAATAAAGGCGACTGAATTTTAAATTTCAGCCGCCTTATTATTTTTATAACCTGTGAAAAGTCTCAGATTTTTTCAACCTGACTATATTCAAGTTCAACCGGAGTAGAGCGACCAAAGATAGATACAGAAACTTTAAGTTTTGATTTTTCTTCGTCAACTTGCTCAACAATACCATTAAAGGATGCAAACGGACCTTCGGTCACTTTCACTTCTTCACCAATATCGTAAACGATAGACGGACGAGGACGTTCAACACCTTCTTGTACTTGTTTAAGGATGCGCTGCGCTTCGGTTTCGCTAATCGCAACGGGGCGATTTCCGCCTGCACCCAAAAATCCACTAACCTTTGGTGTGTCTTTAATAAGGTGCCAAACATTATCATTCATATCCAATTTCGCAAGCACATAGCCGGGGAAAAATTTACGCTCTGCATTCACGCGTTGACCACGTTTAACTTCGACGACCTCTTCCATTGGAACGAGAATTTCGTCGATACAATCTTCCAAACCTTGTTTTGCTGCTTTTTCTTTGATTGCCTCTGCTACTTTATTTTCAAAGCCAGAGTAAACGTGTAACACATACCAACGTTTTGCCATTTTAAAATCCTTTCTTGAATAACCCTAATATATCTCTAACCGCCAAAGCCCATAATAAGACGAATGCCATAGGCGATAATTTGATCTGCAAAATAAAGAAAAATTGATGATATAAAAACCATCACAAACACCGCGATCATGCTAACGGTTGTTTCCTGACGTGACGGCCAGGTCACTTTTTTTGCTTCGCTTTTGACCTGACGGACAAATTCTACTGGTCCATTTTTGGGCATTATAACCTCATATATATTTAAAAATTTAAATTCCTTACAAGGTTCGTATCGTGGCGCTGCGCCACATAAGTTACAAACCATTATTTAGGGGAATTAAACTTTAACTACACCAAAAAACAACCAATAGCCAGAGAAAAATGCAGCACCGAATTGTTTTGCCAGTATATATGAGTTGATGATGCGCCCACCAAGCATTTCCCGCTATATTTAAATCACGTGCTTAAAATTTTAGCATGATGACGAATATGATCAGCGATAAAGCTTTGAATGAAATAATAGCTATGATCATAGCCCTCTTGCATCCGCAAAGTCAGCGCTTGGTTTGATGTGCGGCACGCCTCATCAAATAAATGGGGTTTGAGCTGTTCTTCTAAAAACTGATCCCCTGTGCCTTGATCTATCAATATCGCGGCGAAGGACGAACGATCAGAAGATGATTGCACCAACGCACAAGCATCATGACGCGCCCAAACGGCTAGGTCATCACCCAAATACCCGCGCAACGCTTTTTGCCCCCACGGCACCTGTGATGGCGCAACAATAGGCGAAAAGGCCGAGGCAGATTTATATATATCCGGATATTTCAAATACAGCGTCAATGCGCCATGCCCCCCCATAGAATGGCCGCTAATGCCTTGCGCATCCTTCATTAAGGGAAACTCGGTACAAATAAGGGCATTAAGCTCGTCAATAATATAGCGCTCCATCTGGAAATTTTGCGCCCATGGGTCTTGCGTAGCATTCAGATAAAAACCTGCGCCCTGCCCGAAATCATAAGATTCCGTATCATCGGCCACGCCTTCCCCACGCGGTGATGTATCAGGCGCGATAATGGCCAACCCCGCCTTTGCCGCGGCTTCATAAGCGCAGGCCTTGGTCGTGAAATTCTCATGCGTACAGGTCAGCCCCGATAAAAAAGTGATAAAGGGAACTGCGCCATTTTTGATTTGTGGTGGCAGAAAGATTGAGAATTTCATATTGCATTTTAATGCCGCGCTCTCATGCTCATAAACACTCAGCGTTCCACCATAACAAATATGCGTTTCCAGCTCTTTCATTAATACACAACCACACTTCGAATTGATTTTCCTTCATGCATGAGATCAAAGGCCTTATTGATGTCCTCTAAAGGCATTGTATGGGTGATGAGGTCATCAATATTGATTTTACCCTCCATATACCAATCCACAATTTTCGGAACATCTGTGCGCCCGCGTGCACCGCCAAAGGCTGAGCCGCGCCAAACACGCCCTGTTACCAGTTGGAACGGACGGGTTGAAATTTCTTGCCCTGCGCCGGCCACGCCGATAATCACGCTCTCCCCCCATCCCTTATGACAGCATTCAAGCGCCTGACGCATCACATTGACATTACCGATACATTCAAAGGAATAATCAACGCCGCCATTGGTCAGGTCGCATATGGCCTCCACCACATTTGCTGTCTCTTTAGGATTGATGAA
>CAXBFT010000086.1:0-8182 GCA_963974945.1 uncultured Alphaproteobacteria bacterium | reverse complement strand
ACATCGCTGCATTGGCCACCCGGTCTGCCGCCGCGAGCAGCGTATAAAACGTCACCCCATCACCGCTTATGCCTTCGGCGGAGAACGTTTCAAGCATCTGCGCAATACGCTCTGCCGTTTCCGGAGCATGCTTGATAACGCCGTAGCCCTGAAGCCATTCTTCCAGCGATCCTGTTTCCTGTGTCTGCGTTAATTTGTCTTGCATAGTGTTTAACTCCTTACATTTACGGGGCTGTGTTTAGATGGCGGCAAGCTGACGCGCAGCCAGAAATATCCTGCCGCGCCGGAAATCAGCGAACCAGCAAGGATAGCTATTCTGCCAATCTCCGGATTGCCGTTAGTGGGAAACGCCAGCGTGTTTAAAAACAGCGCCATGGTAAAACCGATACCTCCCAAAAGCGCTACACCAAAGATCTGCCGCCAGTTCACATGTTCAGCCAAACTGGCAAAACCGAACAAATGTGCCAGCCATGCAAAAGTGAAAATGCCAAGCGGCTTACCCAGAACCAGTCCGGCGATAATGCCCAGCGCTAGCGGCGATTGTAGATGATCCAGAGAAATATCGCTCAAGACGATCCCGGCATTAAAAAACGCGAAAAGTGGCACAATAAAAAACGCCACCCATAAATGCAGGCCATCTTCGACAAAGCGCAGCGGAATATAAGAACGCGGATTTTTAAGCCGCAGGGGTAAAGCCAGCCCCACCGCCACACCCGCCATCGTCGGATGAATGCCAGATTCCTGAAAGGTTGCCCATAAAAAGATTCCCATGACGATATAGAGCGAAGCGCGGCTTACCCCGAAGCGATTCAGACTAAACAGCGCGGCAATGCCAAGTAGCGAGAATATAAGAACACTCATAGTCATATGGCTGCCATAGAACAGCGCAATAATCAGGATGCCTCCTAGATCATCAAATATAGCCAGTGCAGCCAGAAACAGCTTGAGTTCAACTGGCACGCGCTTCCCCAGCAAAGATAAAATACCAAGACTGAGCGCTATATCTGTGGCTGTGGGGATTGCCCAGCCCTGCATCAGTTCGGGGTTATCCCTGTTTATAAAGAGATAAAATGCCGCCGGAACAACCATACCGCCCAAAGCTGCAAAGGCGGGCAACAACATTTGCCGCATGTCAGATAAATGGCCTTCCAGAATTTCTCGCTTGATCTCAAGAGTGACAGCCAAAAAGAAGAACGCCATCAACCCTTCATTGATCCAAAACACCAGAGGCTTTTGAAGGGTAAAATCGCCAAAACTAAGCACAACCGGCGTGTGGTGGAACAAATCATATGCAAGTTTCAGCGGCGAATTTACACAAAGCAGCGCAAAGCCAAGCGCACCAATCATCATGAGACTAGCCCATTGATCGGCACTGGCAGATTTTCCTGCTATGGCAAAATGGCGTTTACGCTTGTGCATTATCTCTCCTTATTCAGGAAAAATATGATGGTTGGCCTCGTCGGAATCATGCTGCATCAGGTGGATGGTTTTGTTTACAGGGCTGTAAAAAACACCGGCATCATGATATTTAAACCACCAGTAACCTGTACAAATCAGTCCTAAAACACCGCCGATGAGCATGACATACGCGCCTGCCTTCATCAGCTTCGAACCTTCCTTACCCGCATAATACAGCACGACTAACCCTGCTCCGATTAGCGCTATTTCCAGCATCGCGGCAATATCGCCTGCAAATTGCTCCATGATTTTTCCCTTTCTTAATTTTATTCCTATCCGTAGATCACTTTAAACATTGCTGCTTGCCATTTTTTGTGAGCGTCTGACATGGCTTCGATAGAATCTTCCACGCGTTTAGCGGCCTGCCGTTCCGCGTCTTTAAAAGGGTTGTTTTCCTCTATCATTTTGCGGTTATCTCTAACGGCCTCCGCGGCAAAAGGCAGCGCTATCATGGCCGGATTGATCTCTTCAGAAAATATCTTGCGGCTAGCACGCATCGGGTGCGCTGTTTTCAAAATATCAGCGGTCACCGGATTTGCAAAAGCCTGTACAAAGGGGCGCATAAACTGTTTGTAAATCTCATCATTTTTTTCAGAAACGCTGCGCACCTCTTCGAAAGATTCCTGCGGCGCACTTTCGCATATCTCTTCAACCTGTCGCTCTTCAAAACGCACCTCATATTGATCACGGCTGCAATCGGGATCTCCTGTCGGATTATCAATGATCATCTGATATAACCCCGGCTTAAGGGCTTCAATCTCCGGCGTGTTTTCAAGGATGGCGCGGTGTTCCAGCTTTGCAACTTTCGCTGAAACAAAAATACCCAGATGACCAACATGCGGATTGATTAGATAGACAATCCGCTGCCCGGCTTTTTTAAGTGCCTTCGTGTCAGGATAAACAGCCCGTATCCAGTGCAGAGCCTGGCGTGGCGGCGTAATTTTATCGCCTTCCGAGGCAAAAATAACTAGTGGATTTTTGATCTGCTTGAGATCGATAGCGCAATGCTCGTCCAGCACCATCTCGCCGCGCTCAATCTTGTTGCCAATGAACAGATTTTCGACCGTGGCCGTTATTTCCTCTTCGCTAAATGAATAAAACCCGTTCCACCAGCGCTCGAATGATAAAAACCGCTCGCTCTCTTTATCGATATTGGCGTACAAATTGTAATATTTATCCCAGATGGCCTTGGATGGGTTCAATTGCTCAAAATTACGCACCAGCCATGCCCCGTCAAAAGTACCGTTGCTCATATCACTCATAAGCCGCGTCAGCCAGACACCACCCGACAGACCGCCACGCACCTGCATCGGGTTCATTTCTTCTCCGCCTGCCCAGTAAGATAAGGGCGAGCCATTCATCACGGCGGGACCAACCATGCCCGAACAATCGGCAGACAGCAAAGCCAGCATCCATCCGGCCTGACAATTGCCGTACAGAACGGGTGGTTTACCGTCATGCCAATCAGAAACCTCTTCCACAAACTTACGCAAAGCCGCCAGCACATCGCCCATTGTCTGATCCAGCACAGGATCAGGGTGAAAGACTGCAAAATACACCGGATGACCTTCATGCAAAGCAATACCGACTTCCGATTCGCGCTTGAATCCGCCAATACCAGCACCATGACCGGCACGAGGATCAACAATAATAACAGGCGCTTTATCGGGATCGAGACAATCCTCTAGGCAAGCTTCATCTGCTTCTATAATTTTCAAAAGCGCGTAATTAGCAGGTCTTTCAAACTCCCGCGCATCCAGAACAGTCTCATATTTGAAATCCAGAAGCGGCGGCATACCTGCGTTTTCATGTTCAATCATATTATCGGCGCGTTGGCGCAACGTATCGAGGAATAAGACAGAGCGCTGCCAAGCATCAATTTGATAATCAGCCCAGTCGCCCCATGCTCCAAATAGCGACATATCCTGATCATCCATCTTATCTGCTTCCTTTCTTTTCAAGGAAACAACTGGCGCATTGTCTTGCTTAATATCAACTTTTACTTTTCTCTTATTCTTAACGGCCTGTGCCATGACACATCTCCTTTTGCTTCGGTTGTATATTTGTTACGCAGAATGCTCTGAATCACTGTTAGATGTTCAGCCCTCAATATCTGCAGTGTTTAGGGTTGTTCATGGTTGTGCCCGCCTTCTTCCGCCATCATGCCCTTCATACTGCTCCCGGAGCCGTTTTCGGACATCTCCGGCATTGGACCGCTGGCATAAGTGTGAAGGTTTTCTTCGCTTTCAAAGTAATAAACCGTTTTGTCAGGCCCTGCTCCTATGACAGCTTCGGCCTTGTCCACACTCTTACCACTCACCGGATCAGTAGCCGCTCGAAGGGCAGACACTTTTTCCAATTTGGCTTTACACATCGGGCAGCAGCCAAAATAGGTTTTGCCTTCGACCTCAACCGCAATTTGCGGCGTGTCATAGCTCTGATTATTCACCATACAGACAAATTGTGCCTCAACCGGTTTTAACCAGCTATCATGGTCCTGCGAATGTTCCTGTGCCATAGCCGGAAAGGCCATAACTGCAAGTATCAAGGTTAGTATAATTTTTTTCATTGTCTTTCTCCTTTTGTTGTGATGGTAGAGGTTTGAGTATACTCGAAGGTCAAGCTTTTAAATGACGCTACCTTCCGTGGCCGCCACTTTGAATTTTCCTATCAATCTCTGGTAAAATTTGGGACTCAGCAAATTCGTTAGACACATAATCATCAACAACCTTCAAGAAAAGCTGGTGAATATCTTTATTAAAAGACTCAAATTTTAATCCAAGGCGGTCTGCAGTTTTACGTACAATTTTAGCTCTACAAGAAATTTTCAAAATTGAACGATGCAGCTTAAATTTTAACGTCATATTTAATTTTTGATTTTGCGAAAACATGCGAGGATCGGCGGCAATTTGCACACCGCCCATTGACCAGTCAATCACAGGATAGGGTGTAGACCCAATCATACAAACGGAGCGCATCGATGCCAAACGATGGGACGCTCTGCGTGCGTGCTCTTGTTTTGTCTTTCTACTCATGTTTATCACCAAAATTGTTGATCAAAATCTGTAAAGAGCTGGGAAAACGGTGGTCATTTAGTTCATATGGGTCACTGTGACTATAATCGCTCATCTTCGAGCTCTTCTGTATCGACTGGGCAATTTTTCAAAATCACTACGATATTCCTTCTCTGTTATAATACCGTCTCCATTGCGATCATATGTATTGTATCTGCCTCCATAATAAGCTTCGTATTCTTCCCGTGAAACCTTGCGATCATCGTTTTTATCCGCATTTTTAAGTTGAGATTTGACTTTCATAGCATGGCGGTTTGCCGTGTTTTTAATGCCATATTTTTTTTGCTTTTCTCTCGAGCGCTTTCTTGGGCCGCCTCAATCTCTTTTCTAGACAAAATACCGTCTTTATCTGTATCGGCTGCGCCAAAAGACATTTTCGATTTTTTCTTTAGTTCTTCAGCTTGCAAAACGCCATCTCCGTTAGTATCAAGCACCTTCATTTCCTCTAAACGACGATCATATTTTTTCTGAAGGTGTCGAGGAATTTCCTCATCATCATGCCCTGCCATAACAGAAATCGGAGGAAACAAGAAAATCACCAAAGCGGCGTACATAAAAAATTTAAGTTTATTGTGTTTCATCAAGCGTCTCCTTTTATTCAACTCGCCTAACATGCGATTGATAAAAACCCTGTAATGCTAATACGACCTATACAGAAGAATCCCTCAAATTTTTGAGATAAAACCAATAAAATAGCTCGGTAAACGCCCAAGATCTTTCGATTTAGTTGACTAAAGTCGCATCAAACCTTAATTTCTTCCTTCTGCTTAACGGCCTGCCCATTACACACCTTCTTTTTTTGATTGGTTGCAGAAAATTTACACAGAATATTTTTCACCTCCTTGGCTATCATCCATTGCTCACGGGTTTTCGTGACTATTACTTTCACTTGTGATTTTTCGGTTTGAATTTCTGGTGCCTCAAAAGCTTTGAGTTTGACGGCTGCATTTTTGCCCTCATCAATATCCAAACTCATGAATTCCAGACCCCTACAGATGTGTTCGCGCATAGCCGTAGAATGCTCGCCAATGCCGCCCGTAAAGGCCAGCACATCCACCCCGCCCATTGCAACAGTATAAGCGCCAATATATTTACGTACGCGATAAGCATAAATATCGAAGGCCAATTCTGCCCTCTCATCACCTTCCGCTGCTTGTTCTTCGATCACGCGCATGTCATTGCTTCCAGCCAAGGCTTTTAGGCCACTATCGCTGTATAAATGTTTTTCGATTTGATCTGGTAAAAGCCCTTTCGTGCGGTACAAAAAAGCAAAGAGGCCGGGGTCAACATCGCCGGAGCGCGTGCCCATCACCAACCCTTCCAGCGCCGTCATGCCCATCGAGGTATCAACCGATACCCCTCGGTCAATCGCGCAAATGGACGCGCCGTTGCCAAGATGGCAGCTTATAATGCGTAAGTCTTCAGGCGCTTTGCTTAATTCCTCAGCTATACGCTGCATCACATATTTATGCGACGTGCCGTGAAAGCCGTAGCGCCTTAATCCCATATCACGCCACTCTTGCGGCACAGCATAAATCACGGCTTTTTGCGGCATAGTCTGGTGGAAGGCCGTATCGAACACGGCGATTTGCGGTACGGCCGGCCATGTTTGCTGCGCTATGCGAATACCGGCTAAATTAGGCGGGTTGTGTAATGGCGCCAGAGGCACACAGCTTTCAATGGCGCTGATAACCTGACTGTCAATAATACGAGCCTCAAGAAACGCCTCGCCGCCATGGGCAACGCGGTGGCCAATTGCATCAAAATCTTCATAGCCGTTTTCTTTTAGAATGCTCGGAATTTTCTCCAACGCGGGCTCAATATGTTCAAGCCCATCCAATGAATGTTTGAATATGTGCTCACCACGGTCAAAAACGCCGAATTTGACCGATGAACTGCCGGCATTGATAACCAGAATGCGCATATCACCGCCCTCCCCCGGCAACATTTTGATCCGTGTTTAATGTGGCTTCGTGGTGACATTCCGCTTCCAGCTTACCGGATTTTCGATCACGCACTGTTAAGAGAGCCAAAGCGCACGACGCCTTACGGGCAATGGTACTGCTAGCGCGGCTAGTCAGGATAATAGGCACTTGCGCTCCAAGCACAATCCCGGCCATATGCGCGCCGGAGAGCAATACAAGCTGCTTAAACAGAATATTGCCGGATTCCAGATCCGGTACGACCAGAATATCTGCCTTTCCTGCAACCTGGGAGCGGATACCTTTGATCGCGGCGGCCTCTTCAGACAAGGCATTATCAAAGGCCAGCGGGCCGTCGAGCAACGCGCCTGTGATCTGTCCGCGCTCAGCCATTTTGCACAAGGCTGTGGCATCGAGCGTGGAAGGAATATCTTGATTGACCGTTTCCACAGCAGAAAGTATGGCAACGCGCGGCGCTCTCCCGTTGACGACCAGAAACAGATCGATGGCGTTCTGGACGATATCCACTTTTGCCGAAAGGTTAGGATTGATATTGATCGCCGCATCCGTGACATATAAGGCCCTCGGGAATTTTGGAATATCCAGCATGGCAATATGACTCATCCGCCGCCCGGTGCGCAAACCCTTTTGTTTATCCATCACCGCCAGCATCAACTCATCGGTATGGATTTTGCCCTTCATCAGAGACTCAACCTTGCCTTCCCGTACCATTTGAACAGCCATCTCCGCCGCCGCATGACTGTGCGGGGTTGGAATAATTGTGTACGGCGCAAGGTCTATGTTTTCTTCAGCAGCAGCAGCTTGAATTTTATCCTCTGGCCCAACCAAAACAGCTTCGATAATACCCTCTTCCGCCGCCTCGATAGCACCTCTTAAAGACACACCGTCCGCCGGATGAACAATGGCTGTTTTTAAGGGCTTTAAATCATGCACCATACAAATTGCCTGATGGTGATGTGGGCATTCTTCATTCTTGAACTCAATCTCCGGCAGGATGATCCTTTTACGGCGTACTTTCTCGCATGGCGCGATGACCTCTGCTTCGCCAGTAATCACCTCTTTGCCGTCCTGATTGAGACATACGCATTTCAAAATCAGGTGCTTGTTTTTATCATGCTTCTCTTTGACCGTAACCCGCGCAGTAACTGTATCGCCTATACCCACAGGTTTTAAAAACTTAAACGTCTGGCCTATATAAATCGTGCCCGGCCCCGGCAGCTGCGTACCCAGCACAGTAGAAATCAGCGACCCGCCCCACATACCGTGGGCGATGATTTTGTGAAACATATCACTGCATGCATATTCTTCATCCAGATGCGCCGGATTAACATCGCCGGACATCACTGCAAAAAGCTGAATATCTTTTTGCGTGAGCATATGCTCGACGAAGGCCGTATCGCCTATGTCAATCTCATCAAATATCTTATTCTCAACAAAGCTGTCCATCTTAAGCCGCCATAATGTTAAAACCTGCGTCAATATAAACCGTGCTACCGGTCACCAGCCGCGCTTCGTCACTCACCAAAAATTTTGCATAGGCTCCGACACAATCGATGCATATCAGTTCATGCTGTGGAGATTCCGCGCGAGCCTCTTCCAATAATTTATCAAAATTAGCAATTCCGCCTGCCGCACGGGTAGCAACAGGCCCCGGTGAAAGGGCATTGACGCGGATTTTCTTCTCGCCCAGCTCGGCGGCCATGTATT
>CAXBFT010000085.1:0-8261 GCA_963974945.1 uncultured Alphaproteobacteria bacterium | reverse complement strand
TGCGCCAGTGGTATATGAAATTGATGATATATCTGTTCTGCGTGAGGAAGTATTTGGGCCTGTCTTGCATGTTATTCGCTATGCCGCGAAAAATTTTGAAGATGTGATCGAACAAATTAATTCAAGCGGCTATGGCCTGACATTCGGATTGCATAGCCGCATTCAGGCGCGCCATGATATTTTATCGCGTGTTGTGAATGCAGGTAATATTTACATTAATCGTTCAATGACCGGTGCTATCGTCGGCGTACAGCCCTTTGGTGGTATGGGACTTTCCGGTACAGGTCCGAAGGCAGGTGGTCCGCATTATCTTCGTGCCTTTGCTGTTGAGAAATTGGTGAGTATCGATACAACCGCAATGGGTGGTAATGCCAGTCTTGTATCTTTGGAAGACTTTTAAATATATTTCGGATTACACATTTTTGATATTTTTAAGAAATTTTTCTATATTTTCCATGAGAAATGTATTTTGCATAGTCATTTCAGAACTCGACTCTATTACTTGAGTGGATACGTCACCAACACTTCTCGCAGCTTCCGATACATTTTCTAGGCTATTGTTGATGTTGTCTGCTGCATTAGCGGCTTGCTGCACGTTAAGAGATATTTTTTGTGTTGAGGCGCTTTGTTCTTCTATTGCTAAAGAAATTGTCATTGAAATTTTTTCTAAATCTTTGATTTTATTTGTAATATTTGCAATAGATTCAACAGCTGTTTGTGTTTCAACTTGTACATTTGAAACTTGTGCTCTTATACTTTCTGTTGCTTTTGCTGTTTCATTTGCAAGTGCTTTCACTTCTGTTGCTACAATCGCAAAACCTTTACCAGCTTCTCCTGCCCTAGCGGCTTCAATTGTGGCATTAAGCGCCAATAAATTAGTTTGTTCAGCAATATCTTGGATAACAGTAATAACTTCACCAATTTTATTGGCGGCCTCGGCAAGGTTTTTTATTTTTTCTGAAGCATCAATCACTTCGGCTGTTGTATTTTTAGATATATCGGTAGATTTTTTGACTTGATCAGATATTTCGTTTATTGCGGATGTTAATTGGGCGCAAGCATCTGATACTAAATTCATATTTGATGCAGATTGTTGGGTTGTCGCAGCTATTGATGTTGTTTCATGTAATGTTTGTTCAGCAATATCTTTCATATTCTCGGCTGTTATTCCCATCTCTTTTGATGAGTTTTGTAGATCTTTTATGGTTAATGTAACTTCTTTATCAAAATTAATTGTGTATTGGTTAATCTTTTCGGCACGCTGTATTTGGATTTCTGTTTGATTTTTTTGTTCTTGTGTTAGAGCGTCGGCATTGATTTTATTTTCTTTAAATACCATTACAGCTCGCGCCATTTGACCTATTTCGTCGGCATCATTTACGAAAGGAATTTCTTTCTTTGTATCTCCATCTGCTAATGTGTTCATGCTTTCTGTAAGATTGCTTGTTCTATATGTAATGTTCTGGGCTGTTTTGAAGCTGTTTCCACCAGCAACCAGTATTGAACATAACATGAAAACAGTAATCAATTTATACATGCTCTTCTGTGCTGTCATGAGGTCTTTATATGCTGCTTCGGCATTATTTTGTTCATTAAGGCTGAAGACGAGCATTTGTGTTTCCATCTCTTCTTCAAGATTTTTAAATGTTGTATTTAAGATTTCATTGGCTTGATCTGCTGCAAAAAGCTCTGCAAATTCGAAAACTTTATAACCATTTTCTTTTATCTGTAGTAATATATTTTCGATACTTGCAATGTTTTCTAGCCCAGATGCGTCTGTCATGGTTTTGTATTGGGTAATAAGAGATATAGCATCGTCTATGCTTTTATCCGTTGTCATTTTTAATGCTTCAATTTTTGTTTGATCTAATTCTGCTGGTGCGCGGGCTATTGACCCTTGTGCAAGGCGATACAAGCTTTTTATTTCTCCTGAAATTTCAATGCCTTTCAGAGATATGCTGTATATTTTTTGGCCTGCTTGAGCCATTTTATTGGCATTAAAAAATGCCGTTGAGCTTACAATGAGAAGTGCCATTACAACAAGAAAAGCTGAAAAATAAAGCTGACTTTTTATTGTTTTTTTTGAAGTCTTTTTATTGTTTTTTTTCATAGTGCTAATCCAGATTTATGAGCATGTTTTGAATTGAAAAAGAGGAAGAAGGAGTTTGTTACTCCTTCTTCGCATAGAATGTATAGGGATGATTACATTCCGCCTGAAACTTTTGCTGCGTCAATAACAGCTTGTATTTCTGCTGAAGGCTCCCCTTTAGTAACAAAGATAAGTGGTTGAGCTATTGGCTGATCTGTTTTTAATTCAACAACAGAATCATTTACTAAAACAGAAGACATTATGCCCAGAGCATTTGGAATTTGTGCAACGACTTTTGGTACTTGCGTACCGTTCGGTAATTCGCGTTTACTTGCGGAAATTGCTTGTTTGTTTAAGATTTCTGCCTCGACCATAGAACGCAGGCCACCACCGCTTGTTTCAGTGATAACAATAATAGTTTTATCTTCGCCGCCAATTTCATTCCAATTTTTAATATCACCTTTTAATATATTGCCAATTTGTTCCAGAGTTAATTCTTTGACTGCATTGCTTTTATGGACGGTAAAAGCAACGCGCGCCTCACCCACTTGATGCGCAATTAGCGATTCATCTTCAACAGTTCCTGGTGCTTTTTCATTTACTTTGGAGACAACATTTTCCAATGGTGCTGAAATCATACCAATTTGTGCAGCCCCTGATACGACACCTTTAATGCCATTGCTTGACCCGTTGGCCACAATGATAAGTGTTTGGCCAGAAGCTTTTTCAATATCTGCTTTATGTTCATCAAGTAGGTTTGCCGTTACTGTTGTTGAACCGTGTAAGGTTATTTCTGATGCAACGCTCGGAGAGGAAAAAATCCCTAGAACGGCAGTGCAGAGTGTCAAAATGCGAATATTCATATTATTTCCTTTTATATATTTTACATGATGAGTATCATAGTACTGTGAATGCGATTGTATTGTATTTTTGTCAGTTGTAAATATAAAATATAGTGATGTAAAATAAGTTTCAGTCTTATTATCATTTTCCTAATGTTCTCATATTTCTTGAAATTATGCGTATGCGTGTTATGTATTGGACGTAATTAATAAATATGAGGTTTGAGATGAAAATTTTACTTGTTGGATCAGGCGGTAGAGAGCATGCATTGGCATGGAAATTAGTGCAATCGCCATCATGTGATGCGTTATATTGTGCGCCGGGTAACGCAGGGATTTCAGATCAGGCTATTTGTGTTCCCATACAGGTGAATGAACTTGATAAGCTTGTGAATTTTGCAAAAAATAATGCCATTGATCTGGTTGTTGTAGGTCCCGATGGCCCATTGGTCGATGGTTTGGCTGATGCCCTTCGCGCGGAAAATATTGATGTTTTTGGTCCCTCTGCAAAGGCAGCGCAGCTTGAAGGCTCTAAAGGATTTATGAAGGATTTATGTGCGAAATATAATATCCCCACTGCGGGCTATGGTCGCTTTACTGATATTGAGGCGGCAAAGGGGTTTATTTTGAAAACAGGTGCGCCGATTGTGGTGAAGGCCGATGGCCTGGCCGCGGGTAAAGGTGTGATAATCTGTGAAACGACGGATCAGGCGATTGAGGCCACGGCGGATATGCTATCAGGTAATGCGTTTGGCGCAGCAGGGCATGAAGTTGTGATCGAAGAATTTATGACCGGTGAAGAGGTGAGTTATTTCGCTTTGTCCGATGGAAAAACAATACTCCCGCTGACCTCTGCGCAAGATCATAAGCGCGTTGGTGATGGTGATGTAGGCTTGAATACAGGCGGTATGGGCGCGTACAGCCCCGCACATTTTATGACGGATGATCTGGAACAACAAATCATCAAAGATTTGATTGAGCCGACAATTTCAGGAATGGCGCAAGATGGTTGCCCCTTTACCGGTGTTTTATTCGCGGGGATCATGGTCGAAAATGGTAAAGCCAGATTATTAGAGCATAATGCTCGTTTTGGTGACCCGGAATGTCAAACCTTGATGATGCGTTTGCAGGGGGATTTAGCTTTAATCTTACAAGCAGCGGCGCAAGGACGTTTGGCAGAGGTTGCCGATCAAGTGACATGGTCGGATGAACCTGCAATGTGCGTGGTGATGGCGGCGGAGGGGTATCCGGGAAGCTATAAGAAAAATACGGTTATAAAAGGCTTTGATGATGCAAACGCCGTTGATGGGGCGTACGTGTTTCACGCAGGTACAGCCAAAGATGATAATGGAAACATCATCAGTGTTGGCGGACGTGTCCTTGGTGTGACGGCCACAGGCTCTACAATCGCACAAGCGCAGGCGCAGGCCTATAAGGCTGTTGATCGTATTAATTGGCCGGCAGGATTTTGCCGTCGTGATATTGGGTATCGCGCGTTGAAATCTAAAGACGCAGCATAGAACTTATACTATTATAAAATATCAGATATATTTTTTATGTCATGGAGCATGAAGTACAGGAGTTATAGTGGGTCAAAAAATTGTTATCGGTAAAGAAGAATGGTGTGCATTTCCGGATTTGGGCTTGCCCGCAGTAAAGGCACGTATAGATTCGGGCGCAAAAACATCTGCCCTGCACGCGTTTAATATTCAGGTCTTTACCGAGGATGGTCGTAAATACGTACATTTTGATATTCACCCCCTACAAGATAATCGTAAAATAATTCAAAGTTGCCGCGCTGTTGTTGTGGATCGCCGTTCGGTGAAAAGCTCTAGCGGTGATAAAGAACGCCGTTATGTGATTAAAACTGAAATCACGATGGGTGGCATTACATGGGAAGTTGAGCTGACCCTTACTAATCGTGACTCAATGGGCTATCGCATGTTGCTTGGGCGCGAAGCGATGTCAGGTCGTGCCTTGATTGACCCTGAAGCTTCTTTTTGTTTGGGTGAAAGTGCAGATGACGATGTTTTAAAAAAATATAAGCCCGCCGTGGTTAAAAAAGATGGTTTGAACATCGTTTTATTGGCGAGCAATCCTGATCTATACTCTAATAAACGCTTGGTCGAAGCGGGTGAGACCAGAGGGCATCGCGTACGCTTTATTAATGTTAGTCAATGTTACATGAATATCAGTGATGCAAAGCCTGAGGTGCATTATCGAGGTGGTGAATTGATGGAAGATATTGATGCGGTGATTCCGCGCATTAAACCATCGATGACATTTTATGGATGTGCGGTGACGCGCCAGTTTAATTCTATTGGTGCGTATTGTTTAAACAGCTCCTTAGCGATTGCAAGGTCACGTGATAAGTTACGTTCTTTACAAGAGCTATCAAATAATAATGTGCCTATGCCAGTAACAGGTTTTGCAAATTCTCCCGTCGATACGAGTGATATTATTAAGATGGTTGGCGGCGCGCCGTTGGTTATTAAATTGCTTGAGGGTACGCAAGGGCGTGGCGTGGTATTGGCGGAAACGGCGAAGGCCGCAGAGTCTGTGATTAATGCCTTTAAAAGCTTGAACGCCAATATTCTGGTTCAAGAGTTTATTAAAGAAGCACAGGGGCGTGATATTCGTTGTTTTGTGATTGATGGAAAAGTCGTTGGTTCAATACAACGGCAGGCGGCGGCGGGAGAATTTCGCGCTAATCTTCATCTGGGTGGTACGGCAGAATCTGTGAAAATCACCGCAGAAGAGCGTAAAATTGCGATTGCGGCAACAAAGGCTATGGGGCTTGCTGTGGCGGGTGTGGACATTATACGCTCTAAGGCCGGGCCAAAAGTATTGGAGATTAATTCTTCTCCCGGTTTAGAAGGCATCGAAGCTATTACCGGAAAGGATATTGCTGGTTTGATGATTGAAGCCATCGAAAGACACGTACAGACGCGTGTGAAAAAGAAAACAAAGACGCGTATGGTGAAAAAGACAGCAAAGAAAGTCGTCGCATAATTTAAGCGCGGCCTGATTTATTTTCGTTTATTCCTAAAAAAATCGCGTAAGATTTGCCCACAAGGTTCATCTTGTAATCCGTGTTCGATACTTGGCCTGTGATGACAGGTGGGTTGTTCATAAAATTTTCCACCATGTAATATTCCGCCACCTTTGGGGTCAATTGCACCAATTATTACCGTTTTTATACGCGCAAAGGAAATTGCGCCAGCGCACATGGCACAGGGTTCTAAGGTCACATATAATGTTGTATCGGGAATACGTTGCGCGCCCATCAATGCACATGCCTCGCGAATGGCAAGAATTTCGGCATGTGCGCATGGATCATTTAATTCTCGGGTTCTATTTCCTGCTTTTGCGATGATTTCATTGGTATTATTGACGATAATTGCACCAATTGGCACCTCATCACGATACGATGCTGCTTTTGCCTCTTCCAAAGCGGCGGACATAAAGGTATGGTCTTGATCTGTAAATAGTGAGGTTTCCATGAGTGAAGAAAAGCATATCGGCGATAGAATTGCAAAGGTTATGGCACGTGCGGGTGTTTGTTCGCGTCGCGATGCAGAGAAGCTGATTGCTTCCGGTCGTGTCAGTGTCAATGGAAAGGTTATAGACTCTCCCGCGTTGAACGTAACTGAAGATGATAAAATTGTGGTTGATAAAAAACCGCTTCCCTCTCGTCAAAATACGCGTTTGTTTTTATATCATAAGCCACCGGGCCTTGTGACATCGCATAATGATGAACAAGGACGAGAAACTGTTTTTGATCAGCTTCCTGATTCCATGCCGCGGGTCGTGAGTGTCGGGCGTCTGGATTTAAGCACTGAGGGGTTGTTGCTTTTGACCAATGATGGTGGGCTTTCAAGGTTTTTAGAACTTCCTGAAACAGGTTGGAGCCGCAAATACCGTGTACGTGTCCATGGTAAAGTGAATCCGAAACGTCTTGAGTCATTGAAAAGCGGTATTACTGTTGAGGGTGTGCGTTATAAATCTATTGATGCGGTGTTAGAGCAGCCACCGGAAGGCGAAGATAAAATTGGTGCAAATTCATGGATTAGCATCACTCTGAGAGAGGGAAAAAACCGTGAAATTCGCCGCGTGATGGAAGCGCTTGGTTTAACAGTAACACGTTTGATCCGTACAGATTATGGCCCGTTTACTTTAGGGAAAATGTCCAGAGGCAGTACAGTTGAAGTGCAAACAGCGGTAATGAAAAAGCAAATAGCAAAGTATTTTGAGGGTCAGAAACCTGAAAAACCGCAAAAATCTAAAAATGATGAAAGTGACGGTTTCTCAAAAAAATTACCTGAAAATCACAGAAAAACTAAAAACAAACCAGAAAATTCAAAATTTAATACAAAACGTGAAAAATGAGAATTGTATCAGGTCGCTTTGGTGGGCGTAAATTGAACGTGCCAAAGGGACGCGACATTAGGCCGACTAGTGATAAAATACGTGGTGCGATATTTAATATGTTGGCCTCTCGTGATGCGATAGAGGGCGCTTATGTTCTTGATGCTTTTTGCGGTACGGGCGCTCTTGGTTTAGAGGCTATATCGCGCGGCGTTGCGTGTTGTACGTTTTATGACGCAGCAAAGGCATCATTATCCTTGGCGAAGGAAAATGCGGAAATGCTTAAAACTGAGGACCAATGCCATTTTTTCCTAAAAAATGCCGTTAAAATTCATAAAAAACCTAAAAATGAACGTGGTTTTGACCTTATTTTCCTCGACCCACCCTATGCCAAAAACCTTATTGAAGAGAGTTTGGGCGCATTAATAACCTCTGATTGGGTTACAGATGGTGCGTGGATTGTATGTGAAAGCGAGCGCAGTTATGCGCCTATTGCCTTAGAAGGTTGTGTTATTGATAGTGAGAAAATCTATGGTGAAACCAAGGTTCTATTCTTGCGCTATCATCAATAGTAAAAATCTTATCCTATAACACCGCTATAGAGTAGGCCAAGCAATGCACCGCCAAGTAATACACGATAAACGGCAAAGATTGTGAAGCTTGATTTTTGCAAGAATTTCATCATAACGGTAATTGCAACCCATCCGCAAATAAATGATAATATCACCGCAATAAGGGCATCCATGCCTAGCTGTACGTCTCCACCTTTTACCAAGTTAAGTCCGATCAATGTTCCCGCGCCACTAATAGCAACCATGGCCAGAAGCATTGAGTAATGCGCGCTTTCTGTACGAGAATATCCTAAAAACCGTGCCGCAGTCATGGTGATGCCTGAACGACTTGTCCCCGGAATAAGGGCAAGGATTTGTGCCAAACCAATAATAACAACATGTTTAAGAGTA
>CAXBFT010000084.1:0-8277 GCA_963974945.1 uncultured Alphaproteobacteria bacterium | reverse complement strand
CGTGAAATATGTCGCGGGGCATAGTGTGATTGTTTATAAGGCATTATTTTTATTAAGCATGAATAATAAGGCATAAAAAAAGCGGATCATCTGACCCGCTTTTATAATTCGTCATATCAGATTTAAATCTTAAATCTCTAATGTTGCATTATTGTCATAGCCTAATACTGGCGTATTTAACGCTCCGCTATTTGCATGAGCAAAAGCTCCACCTAACTCTGGCGCACCCATAGTTGAGAAGCCTTTGTTAACATCTGAAAATATACTTGTAATTCCGTTCATTTTAAAACACCCTTTCTTATTGTAAATACCGCATTATCTTTGGAAACACCGGAGCCGTCGTAATCTTTAAAGATCATCTTTGTCTGGTCGCCTGCCTGTGCTTCAGGTACCAATGTAAACAAAACACGCTTGTTTGTCAAACTTGAAAGGTCTATCAACTCATCTTTTTTGTTCAAGATGCTCATTAGGTTAATTATTTTTTTATCAGTGATGTCGCGGGGTTCGTCTTTATTCAATAAAACATACTCACCAACAGGTTCATAGGTCGCCTTCTCCGCCATATATTCAAATATTTGATAGGCACGATCGACCAGGGGGTTGGGTTTATGAACGAAGCGCGTGCGCTCCCCCGTACGTATGGATTTTTCCAAAACATCCTCTTCTTGATTGGTATATTCTGCGGAACCAGCAGGATTTCCACTTTTTTCATTAAAATTTATGCTCATAAGGAGATATTATCACTAGTCACGGGAAAAAAAAATGTTTAAGTCTCTTTGAACGAGATTTTTTTGAAATTTATAAAATATAAGGAGAATATCATGTCCGCAGCTCCACAGGCCGTAGAAAATGATTATAAAGTAAGAGATATGAGCTTGGCACCTGCCGGCCGTATGCAAATTGATTTGGCGCAGGATGAAATGCCCGGTTTGATGGCTATCCGCGAAGAATATGGCGCGCAGCAGCCTTTGAAAGGCGCTCGCATTGCGGGCTGTCTTCATATGACTGTGCAAACTGCTGTATTGATTGAAACATTAACTCATCTTGGCGCAGAAGTGCGTTGGAGTTCATGTAACATCTTTTCAACGCAAGACGAAGCCGCCGCAGCCGTAGTCGCCGCTGGCGTTCCTGTTTTTGCATGGAAAGGTCAAACACAAGAAGAAGCAGACTGGTGTATTCACCAAACAATCAAAGGCCCGAATGGTTGGGTTCCGAATATGATTTTGGATGATGGTGGTGACCTTACTGCTATGGTTCATAAAGATTACCCTGAATTAATGGCTGACATTAAAGGGATTTCCGAAGAAACAACTACGGGCGTTCTTTTCTTGAACAAAATGGCAAAAGAAGGCCGTTTGAAAGCTCCGGCCTTTAACGTCAATGATTCTGTAACCAAATCAAAATTCGACAATAAATATGGTTGTCGCGAGTCTTTGGTTGATGCGATTCGTCGTGCAACTGACCTTATGCTTGCAGGTAAAGTTGCGATTGTATGTGGTTATGGTGATGTTGGTAAAGGTTCTGCGCAATCTTTGGCATCCCAAGGTGTACGCGTTTTGGTAACTGAAATTGACCCGATCTGTGCGCTTCAGGCGGTTATGGATGGTTTCGAAGTTGTAACAATGGAAGACGCAACACCGCGCGCTGACATCTTTGTAACAACAACAGGTAACAAAGACATTATCACTGTTGATCACATGCGTGAGATGAAAGACCGCGCTGTTGTTTGTAACATTGGTCACTTTGATAATGAAATTCAGGTTGAACCACTTCGCAATATGAAATGGACAAACATTAAGCCACAAGTAGACCAAATTGAATTCCCAAGCGGCAAGCGTATTATTTTGCTTGCAGAAGGTCGTTTGGTAAATCTTGGTTGTGCAACAGGTCACCCATCATTCGTGATGAGCGCATCTTTCACAAACCAGACTTTGGCCCAGATTGAGCTTTGGACAAATTCATCAGCATATGAAGATAAAGTTTATGTGTTACCAAAAGCGTTGGATGAAAAAGTTGCTGCGCTTCACCTTGATAAAGTTGGTGCAAAATTGACGAAATTGTCAGCAGAGCAAGCCGATTATATTGGCGTAGAAGTTGCCGGTCCGTTTAAACCAGCTGCTTACCGTTATTAAGCTGTTATCATTGGTGTTTATCTGCGTCAAGTTTTGGCTCACGTATGAATTATACGCTTCGCCTTACTTTCCTGGATAAACACGCAATGCTATTGCTTAATATAATAAGATAGATTATTGAAAAGGTCGCTGGAAGGCGGCCTTTTGTTTGTATCGGGATATGTTTCTTTATTCCTCTAATAGTAAGTGCGCTAATCATATATATGGCTATCCAGTTTTATGTTTTTTGGATCAATAGAACTTATTGGGAGGAACTTCAGGCATTTGACTTAAACGGGGATGGTTCTTTTAGTGGAGCAGAGCGCACGCCTGAGCAGAATAAAGCTATGTCGAAAGTTGTGAATGACACCGGTGGGGCTTTGGCTCCAATTACAGGCGGAATACTTTGTTTCGTGTATTTTATTGTTCTGTATTTTTTATTGAAAGTTTCAGTTTGGCTTAAACAAATAGGTGAGCTCTAAGAGCTACCTTTTTTGAAAAGAGAGAGATTATATGTATATACTGCGCGTAAATTGTGAAGATAAATCAGGCATTGTTGCCGCCGTTTCAACCTGTCTGAGTAATGCCCAATGCAATATTGAGGAATCGGCGCAGTTTAATGATAATCGCTCAGGGCGTTTTTTTATGCGCGTTGTATATTCACCGCTGACCGATCAGGCGCATCAAAATTTTTGTGCAAATTTTGAATATGTTACAAAGAATTTTGGTATGTCATGGGATGTGCATGATAGTAAATCACCTGTGAAAACCATTGTGATGGTATCAAAGGAAGACCATTGCCTGCATGATATTTTATATCGTTGGGCTTCGGAGAATTTACAAATTGATATTGCGGCGGTGGTGTCAAATCACGAAGATTGCCGTAAAATAACCCAAGACCATGGCTTGCCGTTCCATTATCTGCCTGTTGGCTCTGATAATAAACAAGGGCAAGAAGATGCATTGCGCGCCATTATAGGGGAAACTGGGGCGGAGTTAATTGTCCTCGCCCGTTATATGCAGATTTTATCCGAAGGCTTTTGCAATGATTTTTCAGGTAGGGTGATCAATATACACCATTCTTTCCTGCCCGGTTTTAAAGGCGCGCGCCCCTATGATCAGGCTTATGCGCGTGGGGTAAAATTGATTGGTGCCACTGCCCATTTTGCCACCAGTGATCTGGATGAAGGCCCGATTATAGAGCAGGAAACCGTGCGCATTACCCATGCAGATGATCCAAAAGCCTTGCGCGTTATTGGGCGCGATACGGAAAAGCTTGTCCTTGCGCGGGCAATCAATATTTATGCGCAGCGCCGTATTTTTCTTCATAATTCGACAACAGTTATTCTTTAGCCCTTTTGTTTCACGTTGAATTGCCGTATTTTCAAAAGCGATAATGCTTTAAAGGGTTTTTATATCGTGTCCGCAATCAAGGAAAAATCAGGCAAGAAAAAATCAGGATTTTTATCTTCTTTACTGCCTATGCTTGGTGGTGATCGCTATGCCGCGGAAAAATCACGTTTAGAAGCGTTTTTGGCTGCGGTTCCCGGGGAATATTGCGGTTGGGCGAGTGATGGTACAATTGCGTATAGCCAAGGGTTTTGTGACGCAATTGGATTAGAATCGCTTGAGCGTTTCAGCGATATTCAAAATCGTTTATCCCCCGATGATTCGGCGGCTATAGAAGGGCTGTTTTCAAGATTACTTGAAAATGGTACGCCTTTTATTATGAACGCACAAAATCGGAGCGTGAATAAAACGCTAAAAATTTCAGGAACGCGCGGCGAAGACTTGAATGCAACGGATTTTTTTCACATTCTTTGGATGGAGGATATCACCGCGCTTAAATCCGCCAGCGAAGTGATGGAAGAAGAGCAACAACATCTGCGTGATGAATTCGAACAATTACAAGATTCTCTTGATGCACTGCCCAACCCTGTATGGATTAGAGATCAAACACAGAAAATAATTTGGTGTAATGTGGCCTATGCCAAGATGATTGATGCGCCGCCAAGCGATGTGATCGCGCAGCAAAAAGAAATTTTTTCTTCCAGCCGTAAGAAAAAGCCGGGTGAAAAAGACATGCTTTTCGGGGCAGAATTGGCGCGTTGTGCATTGGAAAAGGGCGCAACACAAACAACACAAACGCATGAGGTCATTGGCGGCAAACGCTTGCTTATGAAGGTATGCGAAGTGCCGGTAAAATCACGAAAAATGACTGTTGGCATGGCAGAAGATTTAACGGTTGAAGAAAATATTCTAGCTCAGATGCAAAATAATCAATCGGCCCATCGTTCTTTATTAGAGCAGTTGCGCTCTGCGATTGCGATGTATGATAAGGATCAAAAGCTAGAATTTTATAATTCCTCCTTCGCCCAACTTTGGGGGCTTGAGGATGGTTGGCTCAACACAAAGCCAAAGCTTGGTGAAATCATGGAAAAGCTCCGTGAAACACGCCGCCTACCTGAACAGGCAGATTTCCGCCAGTTCAAAAAAAGCTGGCTTGATATGTTTACCAGTCTTATCGACCCACATGAAGATATGTTGTATCTCCCTGATGGCGCTGCGCTTCGCATGCTTGTTGTGCCGCATAAAATGGGTGGTTTGATGATGACATTTGAGGATGTAACAAGCCGTTTAGAGTTAGAATCTTCTTATAATACCTTGATCGCAGTGCAAAAGGAAACTTTGGATAATCTTGGCGAAGGGGTGGCCGTGTATGGTGGTGACGGGCGTTTAAGGCTTTGGAATCCATCATTTGCAAGGCTGTGGGGGTTTGATCCCGAAACGCTTGAAGGTGATCCGCATGTGACCCGTATTGTTGAAAAATCAGCCAAATTATTTGAACCTATTTTTTGGAAGGATATGCAAGAAAAGCTTATATCTCTTGCGCTTGATCGCTCCATGAATGAGGGACGGTTAACATTGATGAATGATGCACGTATTGATTATGCCACTGTGCCATTACCTGATGGTGGCGTTTTAATTACCTATAGTGATGTTACGGATACGGTGCGCGTTGAAAATGCCTTGAGAGAGAAAAATGCTGCGCTGGAAACCGCGGAAAAGCTCAAGCTTGATTTCTTGGCAAATGTCTCGTATCAACTGCGCACGCCATTAAGTGCGATTATGGGCTTTAATGAAATGCTGTCTCAGGAATTTTTTGGGCCGCTTAATAAAAAGCAAAAAGAATATACGGGCGATATTCATGGCGCGAGTGAGCGCTTGCTCAATTTAATTAACGATATTCTTGACCTTTCAACAATAGAAGCAGGGCAAATGACACTGGACCTTGTAGATACGCCAATTAAGCCAATGATGGAGAGTATCAATGATATGGTTTGTGATTGGGCGCGTAAGGGTAAGATTGAGGTTACCATGAAATGCCCCGCCAATATTGGTAAGGCAGAAATTGACCAATCGCGCGTTAAGCAGGCTATTATAAATTTAGTTCGTAATTCGATTGCCCATACAGATGAGGGTGGCAGGATTGAGTTGCGCGCTGTGCGTAAGGGGGACGACATTAGTATAAGTGTTAATGATAATGGGGAAGGTATCGCAAAAGAGGATCAGACGCGCATTCTTGAACCGTTTGAGCGGATTGAGAGCGAGGCGCAAGCCGCTCGCGGGGCAGGGCTCGGTTTAACATTGGTTAAAAATATTGTGGCTCTTCATGGAGGATCATTTGATTTGGACTCTATTCCCAATAAGGGGACGAATATTACAATAACAGTTCCAAAGAGTCAGGCGAAGGCTTAGTTCTTTTGTGCCTTAATAACATTCGGCCCATGATTTTGTTGTGCCATCCTCATTCACTATGCCGTGGATGGTAATCTCCCTTTGCTCAATCGCTGTTTTACAGGAAAATGTAGGGATGAGTGTGCGTAATGTCAGGATGACCTGGCGGTTGGGGTAAAATGGCCCGGTGGTACAAAACTCACTCATATCCAAGGGATAGCCTTTCTCTTCGTGAAGCGTGCCTTTCGCCGATAGCCTGAATGTGCCTGTGTGTCGTGCCTTTGTGCCGTCAGTAGTGGTGTAATGATCAGTCATGATCTCGCCGTAAATCGTATAGGGTGCGGTATTTTTGATGGTAAAACATATCGGCTCTGCGCTTACATCCTGCGCCCATAATACCTTATATGGAATGAATGTAAGAAAACCTAAGATGAAAACGATAATAAAATATCTCATGATTTCATTTTACCTCACGCAGCGCTTTTCACCAAGGGGCTTGTGCGATATAACAATAGGTATGAGAAAAAAGATCAAAAACATCATAACGCATAGTGAAAATGAAACCATTGCAATGGCGCATGATTTTGCTGCGGATCTATCTGATGGAGTTGTTCTTTTACATGGTGATTTGGGGATGGGTAAAAGCGTATTCAGCCGCGCAGTTATTCGCACCTTATGCGGCGATGATGCCATGGATGTGCCCAGCCCGACATTTACCCTTGTGCAACAATATGATGCACCAAGTGGCAGTATTTGGCATTTCGATCTTTACCGCCTTTCTGATGAATCAGAAATTTACGAGCTTGGCTGGGATGATGCAATAAATGATGGAGTGGCCTTGGTGGAATGGCCGGAGCGTTTGGGGTATTTGCGCCCGAAAAAAAGGATTGATGTCTTTATCGCCCCCGTTGAAAATACCCCTGACAGCAGGAAAATAGAGATTATATATTATGAGTAATCCAACACAAAAGCCAACAAAAGCCTTTATCCTTGCCGCAGGGTTAGGAACGCGCCTTCGTCCCTATACCGATCATCGCCCAAAACCAATGGTTATAATTAATAGCCGCAGTTTGATTTGGCGTATTTTGGATCAATTAAGGCAAAGCGAGGTTCGGGATGTGGTGGTGAATACGCATTACTTACCCGAAATGTTGGATCATCATATGCGTGATTATGTTGCGCAATATCCCGAAATGAATGTGCATATATCCTATGAAGAGATAGTATTGGAGACAGGCGGCGGCATCATAAAAGCCTTGCCGTATTTTAAGGGTGAACCCTTTTATGTAATCGCGGGGGATTCTCTGTGGGAGGATGGATCAATCGCCGCCCTTGCGCATTTGGCGCAACATTGGAATAGCGATAAAATGGATGTTCTAAGCCTGATGCAACCCATTAACCGTATGACGCTAACCCATGGTGTTGGTGATTATGATATAGATAAAACGGGTTTGGTGCGCCGTAGCCTTTATAAAACGGGCGCGTATATGTGGACGAATATCCGTATTAACACCGCACATATCTATGATAATGCCCCCGATGGGCGTTTTTCGGTTTTGGGTATTATGGATGAATGCGAGGCGCGGGGGCGTTATTTTGCCCTAGAGCATGACGGGCAATGGCATCATATCAGCACGCCCGAAGATTTAGAGCGCGTTGATGGGCATTATAAACAGCATGAAATTACAGGAAAAGGCCATAAAAATGGCGCAGCATGAAATCTATAATATCCGTGCAGGCCTGCCATTTTCCAAGAGCTTGGCGCAATATTTGCTGCATATCACAACGGATGCGCCAGAAAGCCTGACGCGCTACCGTATTTTACTGCCAACTCGCCGCGCCTGCCGTATATTGCGTGAAACATTCTTGAGCCTGAATGAGGGCAAGCCTATCCTCCTGCCACAGCTAAGCCCGCTTGGTGATGTGGATGAAGACGATTTGTCTCTTATGATGTTTGGAGGGCGGCATGGGTTTTTGGATATTCCAGAAGCGATACCACCAATGAAGCGTCAATTATTACTGGCAAAACTCATTAGGAATGTCCCAGATTTTGTGCAGGGGCATGACCATGCACTTGCGCTATCTAATGCGTTGTGCCGTTTTATTGACCAAGTGGTGGTGGAGGGGTTAGCGCTTTCGGATTTGTACAAAATTGTGCCTGATGAATTTGCGGCACATTGGCAGATTACTTTGGATTTTTTAAAGATTATTAGCGAGCATTGGCCAACAATACTTGCTGAACATGGGCAAATAGATGTAGCACAGCGCCGTAATCATTTGCTGCACGCATTGGCAGATCATTGGCAAGAATCGCCGCCTGATTATCCGGTAATTGCTGCGGGGTCTACCGGCTCTATCCCCGCGGCGGGGCGGGTGCTTGGTGTGATTTCAAAGATGCCGCAAGGATGTGTGATCTTGCCGGGATTGG
>CAXBFT010000083.1:0-8289 GCA_963974945.1 uncultured Alphaproteobacteria bacterium | reverse complement strand
TTTCTGATATTCGTAAACATGAAAGGTTTTACGGATGAAAGAAGAATTTACATACAAATCAACACCAGGCGGCACTCCACCAAGCGGTGCATTAAGAAAAGGAACATTTCGCGATATAACACTTGCGGGTTCCGATCCTGCACTAATTGATGAGTATGACTCTGAATGCATGAATAGAGGTATCACGCGTAAGGAACTTTTCAATGAGCTACTGGGACGCCCAGAGGATGGTGGAGACTCACAACGCTTTGTGGATGTTTTTTCAAACGTGAAAACTTTTTCCAAGGTAGTAGATGTAGTAAGAAGAGATATCAGCCATCAAGAAATTGATGGCGACTCATTCGAACCGTGACGACCACCCTGCATATATTCAACCTAATCTTCTGCCAATTGTCTTAAAATTCCATTGACTGCACCAGCGTCAAGTGTAGAGGCATAGTGAAAGCCTCTTTCCATTTCTTCTTTTTGTTCAGGAAAAAGCAAAGGCATAGGAATGGTATAGCCCACACCACCCACGACATTGTTTGAAACTTTGTATTCACCTCTTTTAAGTGCACTAAAATAGCTACCATGAATTATTTTCATAGCAAGATTGTCTTCGTTTATATTTCTGAAGTGACCTAAAAACCACAATATATCCACCCATATTTCCGCCAATTCTCGCCAGTCATTCTGGTAATTTACATTTGGTTCGTAAACTAAAGACCTTCCATCGCCCTCCGTACAAAAGTACTTTGTACGATTACCACTTGGAATATAAATGTCTTTGAGTCTCAGAGAACAGTTTTTGCAAGAAATACGCTTGCGCCTTACTTCCTCAACGCACCCGTTTTCAATTTTATTTTTAACGGCTAGCGGTGGCGTGTCACTATCGCAGTGAAAAACGCACCCGTAAATTTGTTTGTGCGTAGGGTAGTGGTCACCATATCCCCATAGATATGCCAGATGAGGCGTATACTCGATTGTATCGAGTTCCCAATCTTCTTCTGCTTTCGTTCCACCACGATGCATGTTCCATATCATGCCTCTGATCGTGTACAAAATATATACGATATCGTCCTCGTCTCTATCATCGAGAAACCTTGTGAAGTCCAGGAAAAAGCCGCCGTCAAAAATAAGGTTATCAAGGCGCTTATATGTTTTTGTCAGGGATGCTTTCGATACACCAAGAAACTCAGCGCATTGCGATACCTTAACGCCTTTTAAATACATCAAAATTAATTGATGGGTTTGATCAATGGTTAATCGGGAATTCTTTATATATGGATTCTTCTGTTTGTAGGTTCTGACCATAAATAAAAACCATTCCTATTTGGGGCAATTAACTTACCTAAGCCTGACAGCAGCCTTTACGGCCTCTTGACGGGGGGTATACTTCAATTGTCCCTCCTGAAAAATCCTCTGAATGCTTTTTTAAAAGGCAAAAACCGCCCGCAATTTGGGTAACAATCGGAGGATAGACCTATGCATACTTTACCTAAAGTATCGATAAACATCACGCTTGATATGGTGATTCATTCCACACCCTTACAAGAACCCCATGATGATCAGCTTCGCTGTGAGTTATGGGTTTGCTGCGAGAATCCGCGCTGTTTTAAGCATGGTTGCCTGAATGCACTGCGTAGGCAGATGGCAATGACTGCTGCCACCCCAAAAATTCAACGCTAAAACCCTGACGCGTCATTAATTTAGGAGATTTATTATGTCTCATTACAACCCTGATCATCAGAAAGATATGTGGAGCGCGGAATCAGCCAGCCCGAGTGGAGAGCCTTATCTTCACATTGATTTACGCGCGATTACGATTCAAACATGGATTAGTCTCATTCTTGTTTGGAGTGGAAAAATTGCAGTTGCTTTGATGATGGGTGCGTCATTCACCATTATCAATCCTGTCGCAACAGATGTGTATCTGGCAGATTTTTTGCCACTCCCTGCATTTCTGGAAAATATTACGATGAATGCGGTTATAAACGGTGGGCTGGGGTTGGCGACAATTCTGTTGCCAACGACGTTATGGAAGTACGTGCTCTCGGATGAATGTCAGGCAAACCCCAGAGGATATTTCCTCAATCAACCTGTGCGTATTGGCGTGGCTGTTATTTTGGTTCTCGCTTATCTCATGCTTATCTTGCTCGAAATATTGGCACTGCGCGCGCGTATTCACGGGTCACTGGATACAGGTCCGATTGCCAGTATCGGTGCTCAACCGGAAATTCTGCCGATGGCCATCGCAAGTTGCGCCCTGATTCTTGGGACATGCTTGCTGGGTCTTGCATCTGCATCGCTCTCTAAATCCATTTCAAAACGTTTCAGCGCACCACTTTAATCATCAGATTATGAGGAATACGAAAATGAATATCAAAATGACAATTACACAATATATTGCTGTATTCATCACCACAATTTGCCTTAGCACGGCCTCTTTAGCCGCATCTCATAATGTTGCTTTTGTGCTTGTTAATGACGATAGCGGCGTAATGACTGATATGGAGAAAGTACCTGAATTGCGCGCAATTCTTTTGGGGCAATATAAAGCACTGAAAAGGCAATCGAGACATTATGCGAAGGCAGAATTTGTTCTCATTTCAACATCGCTGGCGCGGCCTGTTTGGTATGGCAAGATCAGTGATCTGAGTACGCCGCGCGGTGGTGAGATTATTGAGCGAACAGCCAATACTCCCCAAAACTGTAACCAACTGGCAGCAAGTTTTGATGCCGCGCGTAATGCCATTGTGCAGCTTTCAGCGCAGGGCTTTACTGAAATTCATGTTTCGATCTTCTCAAGTTTGATCTCAACGCCTGTGCCTTGCGATACGGTAGAAATCAATTTACCGCAATTGCCAGTGCCTGTGGATTGGGCGGCAACACTTGCCCCAACAAGTAATGTTCGCTCCATTACATTTTATGCAGCTAACACGCATCAATACCCCATCTACGCTCAAAGCTTACAGTCGCTTGTGATTTGGGCAGATGAGAAAGGAAAGCAATTCTCTATCCATGATGTGGAGTCCAGCATCAATATCCTTCGCTTTGGATTGAAAGGAGCAGACAAATGAAATCATTATTTTTGCTGGCAGCTTGCATAAGCTGCACACAATTTTCTCATGCGGTTGAAGTTCATGAGCCAAAATCACACATCTTAAAAAGCGTCGAATTTAATTCGATAGATGAGCAAGTTAAAACTCTTGGCGCAGTAGAGTTCATCATTGACCTTGGTGCATCGCGTGATGATGTTTTTGAGCTGAGCGCCAGAAGAAAGGGGCTTACGCTTGAAGATGGGCGAGAGATTACAGTTTTTGGATATAACAAAGAGGCTGGCGTTATTATCGGTTCTGTAGCGCCTGTATCATATGTGAGTGTTACAGGGGCAGATGGCGGAAAAATTCTTGCACAATTTTTCGACGAGAAGAACGAGATTATTGCGCCAAGCACAGACCAAATCCAAGTGTTTGATCTGAATTTTAAACCCTTGGAGTTTGAATACACGCCCGCGCTTGCGCCGAAAGGGATCGCGATGGATGTGAGCCTTTTGATTGATGTTAGCGGTTCAATGCAGAATGCACTTAATGATGTGACGAGGGCTTCGCGTGACTTCCTGAGCGCGCTGCCTGATTTTACACGATGCTCTGTTCTGACCTTTGGCTCTACCGTCGAGCGTTTGACCAATGTCGACCCTGCAAAGCGAAAATCCTGCCCTGAGAGTTTATCTGTTCTTGATGCCGGGTTAGTCGTCAATGGCGCAACCGCGCTTCATCGCGCCATTAAGGATGCTCTTGAAGATAACAAAGCATCTGAAAGTAAGCTACCCAAACTGACGATTATCTTAACTGATGGGCAGGATACGGAGAATCCTGAGATCAGTGTCGATAAAATGAACGCCCTTAAAAAGGATAGTAACTCTAAAATTTTAATCTTCTGGGCGGGGTCGTACAGCCCTGATTACTTAAAAGGCTTAGCCGATATTGAAAGTGTTTCAGGGAATCACATAACCAGTGATCTGGAAGAGTTTTTTCGATCTATCGGTATTTCAATCAACGGCCTCCAAACCATCACTATTAAGTAACGCACGGCGGGGCATGCCCCCGCCAAGGATTTTTTATGAGCGATGAAAGTGGTAAGTATCCATTTGATGGAGCGCCAAACTTAAGCTCCGAGTTCAATGATGTGAAAAATGAGAGCACTCCAATAAATATTGAAGAGAAAGACACGCATTATGATGCCCCTGCTCCCACACCAAAACCAAGCTGGGTGACAATACAGAATACCTATGCTCATACGGAATTTCAGATGCCACACATAATTGATAAGCCAAGAACAACAGAAACAACACAGGAAAACCAAAATTATGACGCAATTAAAGACAATAATAATCACGCTGGTATGGGATTAAAAGGCGAATGGGAAGACAAGGTATGGGAAGCCCCCACGCCTGAAATAGGAGATGACTGAAATGAGCATGTTAAAACCTAAACGCTATACGATGAAATATGAAGATGATGATCAAATTACTGATTTCGTTATAGGCGCGGATAACACCGAATACGTCGTCACCATGAGTGGAAAAGAGTGGCGTGATTACGATTGGATATTCGAAACATTCGAACCAACAGCGAGGCGTATGGCAGATTATTCCCATTTTGTTCACCTGCAATTTAGAGACGAATGCACGCACTCCATGACCTTAATTCAAACATCTCAGTATTTTGTGGACGTATATCACGGCAGAATACCAATGGATGAAACAGAGATCCCGGCAGACGGAAGAGCTTGATCCTGAATTTGACACAGACGGGAGCGCATAATGTATGAAGACCCAAAACCTGAGTGTACTCGGCACGTTTAAAGCTCTTATTCTTTCTATTGGAGCGTTCTATGTTGGAATGTGGCTGAGTGACAGTCGAGACCCTGTAATCTTCTGGATGGGTATAATTTCTTCTTCATTCGCAGGGATTTCGGCAGCAATAGCCCTTATTTCCATGACAGTTTCAAGCTTGCGACAAGCGCAGCAATATCGCTTTTCTGCTCATGCACATACGGAAAGCGGGGTATTTGGTTCTGCCACGCTGGCCGATGAAAATTCCGCTGTCATTAAAAATCTATCAGCTCATAAAAACGGATTATTCTTGGGTGCCTATAAAGGCTTGTTGCTGTTCTTTGATCCTTTTGCAAAGGGAAATGCGCACTGGATTATTTATGCGCGTGCGCGCTCGGGGAAAACGTCATCGGTGATCACACCAACAGCGTTGCAATGGATGGGTGGCTCATTAATTATGCCGTCAATTAAGGGGGATACAGTCGCTATTGCCAGAAAAACACGGGAGAAAAAAGGGCATCGTATTTTAATTTGGAATCCGTTTGAGGTTCTTGAAATTCAGGGGATGCGTTTCAACCCGCTTAAGATTCTAATCGATGATATAAAGGAAAATGGAGGCCAAAACCTTCAGGGCTATGCGCTTTTGATTGCCCATACCATGATCCCCAAATCCCAGAAAGATGAAAATCCATTTTTTAGGAATGGCGCAGTACGTTTGCTTGCAGGGCTGATGATCTTTCTTGCGGTTATTCGGCCATGGCAATGTCACTTACCGGGATTAAATACGCTGGTCTGGGCATCGGATGAAGTCCGCGAAGAAATCGTCACCTTAATGAAGGCCAGTGATCGCATTGGTGGTTTGGTTCAAAAATACGGCAACCACCTTTTTGATTTATTTAAACCTGAATATACCAAAACCTTTGGCGCAATGAGGGATTATGCAATCGAAGCCACAATGATTTATGACGCAGGAACAGATTTTGGAAAGTCTCTCATGGGTGATGATTTTGATCTGAAATCTGTTCTTGATGAAAGAACAACTTTCTTTCCCATTATACCTGAAGAAAAGCTTGTTCCTTTTGGGCAGGGTATTGGTTTGATCATGGCTTTGCTGTTTGAGCGTATTGCGGCGCTGAAAAAACCAGCCAAAGTTTTAGTGCTATTGGATGAAGCGGGAAATTTTGGCCATATCCCGAATATGTCCAAAGCCATGACGCTTTTACCTGAAAAAGGCCTGCGTATTGTGAAAGCCTATCAATCACGCAATCAGCTTATTGAGCTTTACGGGGAGAATGAGGCGGCCAATATCGAAAAACAATGCTCAGGGGTTCAAGAGTGGGCAATCAGTGATGAAGAAGCGGCCAAGCGTTGGAGTGCGCGGTGCGGAAATAAAACAATTAAAACGCATAATATGCAGCACAACCCCGCTGATCTGCTGCAACCGTGGAAGCCATCGGTTTCGGAAACATCGCACCCAATATTAAGTGCGTACCAGATTTTAACATTACCTGCTGACCGGCAGCTCATCGCCGTAAACGGTGCACCTGTTATCGCCCCTGATGTGGTGATGTATTTTGAGGTCGATGAATGGAGGCGACAAGCTGACCTCAATCCTTATCACCCAGATGGTTATCCGCTTGATAAGCCTGTGCGATATACGTTGGTATAGGGCATAAATATTATGAAAAACAACACTCAACTATGCAGATTCTATAAAACCCCAGAATACTGCGGATTTTCGGCTGGTCGTTTACGATTTGTTAACCACTCATCCTATACCATAGATAGTATGAGAGCTTATAAGAATGTGACGGCATTCTTTAGGGCTCTCTTTTGTTTTTGGGGTCAGGTTGCATACGCGCTTTTCACCCAGAGCGCGCAAGCTCTCAGGCATGCAACGCCCGATAAACAAAACATTATGGCAGCGAGAGCAAGGATTTGCTTCTCGCTGTTTTTTATTGGGCGGGGCATTGGGGGCTTATATGGATAAGCCTTTCACCCACTCCCTAATATCGGGGAAAAATAATGTCCCAATGGATTTGATGACTCCCTTTGAGTCGAGTCATAATCGGGGTTCTGACGATGATGCGATAATCGCTCTCGTGAAGTTTCTCGCAAGGCGCGCCGCCGAAGAAGATTACGATTTTTACCGCAGCGCACTTAGCAATCCCGATATAGAAGATGGTGGATAAGACAATGACACAACGCGCCTGCATATATGCCCGTTACAGCTCTGACCTTCAAAGTGAGGCATCCATTGAAGATCAAATACGCCTTTGTAGTGAAAAATCTAGCGCTGAAGGCTGGAAACTCGGCAACTGCTATACGGATGCAGGGATATCAGGCGCATCCCTCATGCGCCCCGGCATTCAATCCCTACTCCAAGCCGCTATGAATGGTGAATTTGACGTTCTCGTTGCTGAAGCCTTGGATCGTCTATCTCGTGATCAGGAAGATATTGCAGGCATCTTTAAGCGCATGGAGTTTGCTGGCGTTAAAATCATAACCCTTTCGGAAGGTGAAATATCCACACTTCATATAGGGTTAAAGGGCACCATGAACGCCATGTTCTTAAAAGACTTGGCCGATAAAACCCGTCGCGGCCTTCGCGGGCGTGTAGAAAAAGGCAAATCTGGTGGCGGTTTGGCCTATGGCTATAAAGTGGTGAAGCAGTTTGATGCTAACGGTGAAGCCATCAAAGGGGATCGTGAGATTGACGAGATGCAGGCGGACATCATCCGCCGCATCTTCCGTGAATATGGCCTTGAGAACAAATCGCCCAGAACAATAGCTGCACAGTTAAATGAGGAAGGAATACCTTGCCCGTCAGGTAAAAGCTGGGGGCAATCGACCATTAACGGCAATCGCAAACGCGGCACAGGGATTCTTAATAACGAGCTTTATATCGCTCGTTTAATCTGGAACAGGCAGCGCTTTATCAAAGACCCTGCCACAGGCAAGCGTGTAACGCGCCTGAATAGCCCATCTGAGTGGATTACTCAGGATGTGCCAGAGCTTCGTATTGTTGACACTGAGCTATGGGAGGCGGTTAAAGCGCGCCAGAAAACACTGGATCGCAAATCTTCCGCTCTTTGGCAAACCAACCGCCCGCAATATTTGCTCTCGGGGCTTACCAAATGCGGGGTTTGCGGTGGCGGCTATTCCAAGATCAACTCTACCCAATATGGCTGTTCTGCGGCCAAGAACAAAGGGGATAGCGTCTGCGATAACCGCCGCACCATCAAACGGGAAGCTCTGGAAGGCTATGTTTTGGATGGATTGCAAAGCCATCTCATGCGTGAAGAGCTGGTGAGTATATTCTGTAAAGAATACACCAAGCACTTGAGCACCTTGCATGCGCAGGCTAACGCACAGCGTAAATCATTAGAATCTCAACGTGAGAGCCTTCTAAAAGAACGTGATCGCTTAATACAGGCCATCAAGGACGGTATTCCCGCCAGTATGATCAAAGA
>CAXBFT010000082.1:0-8340 GCA_963974945.1 uncultured Alphaproteobacteria bacterium | reverse complement strand
TGCCCTCTTATTCGGCTCCGCGGCCATAGCGGCATAATCCATCTGAATCAATTCACCGCCAATAAATCCCATCGGCCCTTCATGCTCAATCCACATATTCAAATAATCTTTTGGAATACTGCGTTGAGAGATCAAAGCATAAGGATGTAAATTAACTGCTTTACCTGATGTGTTGATAACTTTTTGCGTTACGGTAAACAAAAATTCATCATCTAAGGCAATATGGCGCTCAAATCTAAGCCCTTGTCCATTTTCCCAAAATAATGTCACCGGCGCTTCATTGCCAAGCTGCTTATTGCTTTCATCAACACTCCACATTGTGTTCGCATCAGGCAATTTCACACTTGCATCATCACTCACCCAACCGTAATCCGTATAACGCGCACCGGCAACCTGACGCGGAGAGAATATAATGACGTTCTTTTTCTTTTCAAGTGTTTGGAAATATTCCAAAAGGCTCAAATCATCAATTTGACCACCTTTCAAAGAAATAGACCCCGACACAGCCTTATTTTTAAATGTTATACGCGGGACAGCGGCAATGGCCTCCTCACGGGAAATCGTAACAACATTGAGCAATTGCGGGTCTTTCAACACCAACTCCGCATGCGCAGCTTTCGCATTCTTCAATGCCTTCGTTTGAGGCTCCAAGATAAATGTATTGTATAAGAAGTATATAACCATTGAAGCAAGCGCAAATATCAACAGATTACGCATATCTTCAGGATGCATTTTATCCTTATCATTATTCATGGTCAAAACCCTTTAACTCTTTGTTTTTATATATATTGCCCCTATCAGGCATAGAAAGTCTCGAGCGTTTATAGCGCAATATATCGCTCCACGCAAACTGCTTTGGCACAGGGTCATCAAATTGTCTCTTAGACCAAGGATGGCACGAAAAAATGCGACAACACCCAAGATACAAACCTTTAATAACACCGTGTTTTTCTAATGCATCATGCATATAGCAAGAACAGCTGGGATGAAAGCGACAATTACGACCAAGCAACGGCGAAACTAAAAAAGAATACCCCTTAACCAGATATTGAAACAGCTTCACCATATCCCCTACCCCTCAATATCGGCTGCAGAAGGGCGCTCATAACACTCCAGTTTTTTCAGGCACCATTTTAAATCACTCAATATCGCGTTGTAATCATTAACGGCCGTTTCCCTGCGACCAACCAGAATGTAATCATATCCGGGCTTGGCATAGGTCGATAGGCCATCGGCGGCGATCGCACGCAATCGGCGTTTAATACGATTACGTTTTACGGCTGATTTATGGATTTTTTTTGTAACGGTAAAACCTGTGCGAATAATACCAAGGTCATTTGAAAGCACCTGAAGGACAAGCCCCTTTGCGTTCCATTTTTTTCCCTTGCCTTGCACTGCTAAGAAATGCGAACGAGCCGTCAGCATCTCAAATGCCGCCAGCTCATCTCTACGTGTATGCATATTATTTTCTAAACGTTAAGGCTTACGCGCTTAAACGTTTACGTCCTTTTGCACGGCGACGTGACAAAATGGCACGGCCACCTCTGTCTGCCATACGGGCGCGGAAACCATGACGACGAGCGCGAACGATGCGGCTTGGCTGATAAGTACGTTTCTGTTTCATTTTTTTACTACCTTTTAAATAAATGCGCCTAAATAATCTGAGGCCGCAATAAATTCTTAACCTTCATCGAAGAATGGGGGTTTATACCTGCTCATAACGCCTATGTCAAATGAAAGCGCATATGATATTGCAAAAAAATATTTGTTTTATTCACCCATAGCGCGGCGCATAAAGAATTTCTTGGCTTTTCCGATGCGTGAAACCGCCCGAAGCCCCGCCCGACGAAGCACTTTAACACTGCGCATATCGTTGGAAAACAACCGCACCAAACCGTCTGTAACCGCAACCATCGCCATATTATCGGGGCGGCGTTTGCGTTGATACATCTGCAACAGGCTTTGCGCACCGACATCTTGCCCCTTGGCAACGGCGGCCTCAATCAAGTGCGCCAGACATGATAAATCCCTAAACCCCAAATTAAGCCCCTGCCCTGCGATGGGGTGAATACCATGCGCGGCATCGGCAACCAACACCATGCGCGGGGCGATATATTCCGCGGCATGGGCAAGTGAAAGCGGATAAGCCTTGCGCTTATTATCAACAATCTCCACCGCGCCATAGCTCTGGGGGAAGCGCGCGACAACCTCTTGATGGAATGCGTTATCGCTCAAATCCATAAGGCTCTCACGGCTCTTACCATGCTCTGTAAAGACAAGGGAGGAGCGATGCCGCCCATCAGGTAAATCGATCATCGGTAAAATCGCAAACGGCCCTGCAGGCCAAAAATGCTCCACCGCTTTATTCTCATGCGGATGCTCATGCATAACAAAGCACACCACGGCGCGTTGATGATAATTCCACCCGCGCACATCAACATCCATAAAATCACGCACAGAAGACATACGCCCATCCGCACCGACAATCAGTTTTGCGGATATAGCCTTACCATCATTCAAAATAACCTTGGCGCTTTGCGCATCCACTTCAAAATTCTGCACTTGCGCGGGGGCGATATGATCAACCCCGTCCATTTGCGCCATGTGATGCATCAATGTCGTGCGAATATGATGATTAGAGATAATCCACCCAAACGCTTTGCCCTCAACCTCATCACTTAAGAATTGCAGTAAAAGCGGGCTGCTTCCATCCAGAATTTCAATATTTTCAATCGGGCAACCTGCGCACTCCAAATCATCCCAGACCCCCGCGCGCTTTAATACTTGCGCCGATCCGTATGAAATGGCCGTTGTGCGCTCATCACCGGCAAGCTGATCCTTGGGCGCGTCCCGATCAATGCAGGCCACGCGCAGACCACCAATCGTACCAAGCAAACAAGACAGTGATAACCCCGCCAAACCGCCACCAACAATAATCACATCATAATCTGTTTCTTGTGCCATGATGACCTCACATCTTTAACAATAGATTTATGCACGCCCCGACATGGCGGAAAGCTGACTCGGGTTAATCCCGAGCTTATGAAGCGCCTTATTCCATTTTTCCTTTGGGTTACCACCAAAGACCAGCTCAGGATCAGGGTCAACAACAAGCCAAGCATTTTCCTGAATTTCCAGATCAAGCTGCCCCTCATCCCATCCGGCATAACCAAGGATAAACATCATATCATGCGGCCTCTGCCCATTTGCAACGTCTTTAATCGCATCAAGCGTCCCGGTCACACCATAGGCCGCATCGACCCGCATCGTTTCATCCCGAATAAAATCAGAGGAATGAAGCAAAAACCCACGCGCAGATTCCACAGGACCGCCGCACATAACAGGCAGTGCCAGCTTCTCAAAATTAACCTTAATATCGGATTCTAATTTCAACTGCCCCACCAAATCGGTAAATTCAATACCGGGCATTTCATGGTTAATCACAAGCCCCATCGCGCCATTTTCATCATGCGCACAGATAAAAATCACCGCATGATGAAAACGCGGATCCCCCATAGAAGGCATCGCCAGCAAAAGCTTACCTTTTAAATAACCACGATCCAGAAGTGATGCCATTTGATTTATCCTTAAATTCTAATATGCGCACTATAGACCCGCATTCTAATTTTGTGAATGCTTTTTACATGCGCCATACACTGCAATTGTATGATGGGCGATATGATGAATATCAAATTCTTTTTCCGCTCTTTCACGGCTTGCATGCTCCATTGCCGCTCGTTCTTTTGGATGGCTCAAGATATATTCAATCGCATCCGCCGTAGCCATCGCATCCTTAACATGGACTAGTCGCCCGTTCACACCATCTTGCACCGCCTCACGGCATCCTGGATGATCGGTGGTAACAATGGCCTTTGACGCGGCGCACGCCTCTAACAACACACGCGGAATCCCCTCCCCGTAATAGGACGGATAGACCACCATAGTGCTTCGTGCCAATCGCGTTGGTAAATCTTCGACCCGCCCCAACCATTGCGCCGCTCCATCCGCGACCATTGAGATCATCTCATCCTTGGAAATTGCCTTGGGATTATGCGTTGTCTCTCCGCCTGCGATTTGGAAAACTGCATTGACGCCGCGCGCCTTTAAAATACGCGCCGCCTCAACAAAAATCGCTACGCCCTTTTCATGTACCAAACGCGTTGGCATTAAAATTACTGGCGGGTCATCACGCACGCCATCATCAGGGGCAAAACGATCAAGATACACACCCGATCCCTTAATCAATACCGCGTTTTCTGATCGGACATAGCCGCCATTAACACATAAATTCAAATCATCTTTGTTTTGAAAAATCAAAGTGGTGCGCGGACGGCGAAAGGTAAATTTCAAAAACGGCGATAAGGCGCATCGCAATATCTTGGACTTCACCGCATCACTGCGAAAGACATAGCCCAACCCCGCCATTGTAAAAATTTTGCGCATATCATACCCAATCCACAAAGAGGCAACCCCCGCCATAAAGCTATATTTCAATGTGACAACATGGATAATATCAGGACGCTCCGCACGAATAAGCATGCGCATTGCGGCAATGAATTTCAGGGTTGAAACCACGCCAATTTGCGCCGATGCTTTACGCAAAGGGATAATTTTAAAATCAGGCGCTTTGGCCGCTGTGCTCTCATCACCATTAATCAAACCGATCACCACATCAAACCCCGCCTGACGCGCGCCATGGGCAACCTCCATACGACTTTCCCAATCGCCGGCATCAAATAAATAAAGAATCTTACTCATCCACTGATCCAGTGCCTATACCATGATTGAAACATCAATATCGTCCAAAGCTTATTGGCATGCGCGCCGCGCCCTTTTTGATGCTCATCCCATAATCGGCGCACTTCGATATAATCCAAAAACCCTTGCGCCTTTAATTCATGCTCATCCAATAAATCCTCAGCCCAGTCTTTAAGCTCCCCCCGCAACCAATCGGCAATCGGTACGCTAAAACCCTGTTTCGGGCGATTAAACATTTCTTCCGGCACGTGACGTTTTAACACCTCACGCAAAAGCCATTTTCCCTGCCCGTCGCGGATTTTCATTTCTATCGGCAAACGCCAAACATATTCATATAGGCGCTGGTCAAGCAAGGGCGCACGCGCCTCTAACCCTACCGCCATACTAGCGCGGTCAACCTTGGTTAGAATATCACCATTCAAATATGAAATCGTATCCCAATACATCATGCTCTCGGCAAAGCTTAACCCCTCAACCTGCATTTGCGGATCTACCAGTGGGATACTCGCCTCCGCCCCATCACGGACAAATTGAGCGGGGCGCTGGATATTACTAACCAGAGAAAGATACACATCGCCCTCGAATTTCTTCTCAAGAAGCCCTGCAAATTTATGCATATGCGCGCCGAATTGCGGATGCCCTGATCGCAATTTATCCCATATTTTGGGTGATATGCTTTGAATAAGCTGCGCGAGAGGGCTGCGAAGATTCGGCGGAATACCATTGACCGTCTTCCATGCTTTTGGCCCTGTAATATGACGATTATACCCGCCAAGCATCTCATCGCCGCCATCACCGGATAAGGCCACCGTAACGCTTTCTCGCGCAAATTTTGCAACCAGATAGGTGGGGATCGCCGATGTATCGGCAAAAGGCTCGTCAAATATCTCGGGCAGTTGCGCGACCAGATCAAGTGCACATGAGGGGCTAACGTAAAGCTCATGATGCTCTGTCCCTAAATGGGTGGCAATAGCCTTGGCATGCTCTGCCTCATTATAGCCCTCTTCCTCAAAACCGATGGAATAGGTCTTCACCGGTTTATCGGCCGATTTTTGCATCAACGCCACAATGGTGGAACTATCAATCCCGCCCGATAAAAACGCGCCCAGCGGCACGTCGGAAATCATGCGCTCGTCAACGCTATGCTGTAACAGACCTTCAAACTCATCAATAATACCATTTTCATCTTTGGTCACGGGGTTTTCACGCGCATGGATTAAAACGTCTTTCGGGTTCCAATAATATTCCATCAAAGGCGATAAATCCTGCCCCGCATACATCAATGCCGTATCAATGGCCACCATATTCCCGGGCAAAACCTGCCAGACTTGCTGATAAATACAAAGAGGCGCAGGCACATACCCAAAACGCATATAGGATGTTAAGGCGTCACGATTCACATCTTTACGAAAATCGGGATGCGCGCATAGTGCTTTTAGCTCTGATCCGAAGATAAGGGTCGACCCCGCCCATCCGACATAAAGCGGCTTTTTACCAAAACGATCGCGCGCAAAATACAACGCCTTGGCCTTACGATCCCAAAGGGCAATGGCGAACATACCCTTAATTTCTTTTAACGCCTTCTCAAAGCCCCAATGCTCAATCGCCGCAAGCAATATCTCTGTATCACTCCCCCCGCGAAAAACGATGCTATAGGTGTTTTCAAGCGTTTGGCGCAAATCTTTGAAATTGTAAATCTCACCGTTAAAGGCGATCATATACCGTGATGACGCAGACTCCATTGGTTGGTTGCCTGCATCACTTAAATCTAAAATTGATAAACGGCGATGCCCAAAGGCCAAAGGCGCATCGGGATCTTGCCATACATCCCCACAATCGGGGCCACGGCTTTTAATCGCATCGGTCATGCCCTGCACAATGCCATGCAACTGCACACGATTGGCGCGCGTTTGGAATGTATAAAGACCGGTTATTCCACACATAATAAGACTTCATTCGTTTGTACACTCTTATTGATAAAGCATAACGACGAAGACGAAAAGGGGTGTAGAAAATTTTTAGCAGGGGCTAAGCGTTTTTCTCGGCAAGTTTTTTCTCTAACCAGTGGATAGTATAGTCACCAGAAACAAATTCGGGTTGGCGCAAAATCCACTCATGCAACGGCAAAGTCGTTTTTACACCCTCAATCACCGTTTCACGAATTGCACGAAGCAAGCGGTTAATGCATTCCTCACGGTTACGACCATGGACAATCAACTTACCAATCATCGAGTCATAATAAGGGGGGATAGAATATCCGCCATAAATTGCACTATCAAAACGCACACCTAAACCACCGGGGGCATGGAATTGTGTAATTTTACCGGGGGATGGAACAAATGTATCAGGATCTTCGGCATTGATACGAATTTCAATTGCGTGACCACGGAAACGGAAACCATTCTTACAAATTGTAAGCGGTTCACCTGACGCAACACGGATTTGTTCGGCAATCAAATCAATCCCTGTGATCATCTCGGTAACAGGATGCTCAACCTGAATACGCGTATTCATTTCCATGAAATAAAATTTACCGCCTTCATATAAGAACTCAATCGTTCCCGCGCCAAGATAATTCAAACCGCGCACTGTATCTGCGGCAAGCTTACCGATATATTCGCGCTCTTCATGGCTTAGAATTGGTGACGGGCCTTCTTCGACCAATTTTTGGTGACGACGTTGGATAGAGCAATCACGCTCTCCCAAATGGATGGCATTGCCATGAGAATCGCCAAAAACCTGTATTTCAATGTGGCGCGGCTTTTCAAGGTATTTTTCAATATAAACGGTATCATCACCAAAGTTGGCCTTCGCCTCACTGCGCGCCGTGTTATAGGCCTCAACAAATTTATCGGCTTCACGCACGACCTGCATCCCTTTACCACCACCACCGCTGGCGGCTTTAATCAATATAGGAAAACCCATATCAATTGACATTTGAAGGCCATCATCGGCGCTCAACACCGCGCCGGGTGATCCCGGAACAACAGGCAGGCCAAGCTCAATCACTGTTTGCTTTGCACGCACCTTATCACCCATGCGATCAATCAGATCAGCAGACGGGCCAATAAAGGTAAAGCCATGCTCAACCACCATACGGGCGAATTGCGCGTTTTCAGACAAAAATCCATAACCCGGGTGAATAGCATCCGCGCCTGTAAGCGCCGCCGCCGTTAAAATCGCAGGAATATTAAGATAGCTGTCTTTGCTTGATGGTGGCCCGATACATACGGACTCATCGGCAAGGCGCACCGCCATTGAACTGGCATCTGCGGTGGAATGCACCACAACACTTTCAATACCCATTTCACGACAAGCGCGAATAATGCGTAAGGCAATTTCACCACGATTGGCAATAAGAATTTTTTTGAACATCGGCATGTTTTATACTCCGGCTACTCTATGACAACCAGAACTTCTCCAAACTCCACAGGCTGGGCGTTTTCGACCAAGACCTGCGTGATTGTTCCTGATTTTGGTGCCTTAATCGGGTTCATAACCTTCATGGCTTCGATAATAACAAGCGTATCGCCCTCATTAACCGTATCACCTTTTTTAACAAAAGCAGGAGAATCAGGTTCT